>JBCCRV010000469.1:0-6117 GCA_039201085.1 Myxococcota bacterium
CCGTGGACGCGCTTCGCGGACACGCCCTACGTGGACGGCGATGCCGACGGCCTGGTGAACGGCTTCGACGGTGTGGCAAGCGGCGCGGCGCCCTGCCTGATCGAACCGCAAACGGGCACGCTCTACCCGCAAAACTGGTTGCGCCCACGCATCCGCTGGACCGCCCTTCCTGGCGCCGAAGGCTACGAGATCCGGATGCGCGCGCCGGACGTGGGCGAGCTGCGGGCGTACACGCGGGCGCAAAGCTGGATCTTGCCTGAGCGGGAATGGCAGGGACTTTCGAAACTCACGGACACGCCGATCAGCGTGGAGGTGCGCGCCCTGGTCGGCGGCGTGCCCACCGAAGCCGCCCTCGCGGACGTGCAGGTCGCGCCCGCGCGCGCCGACGGCGTCATCGTGTACTGGACGACTTCGGGCCCGGCGCTCAAAGGCTTCAACGTTGGTGATGAAACGGTCCGCGAGGTCTTTCGCCCGGAACAGGCGGGCGCGCGCTGTATCGGCTGCCATTCGTCCACCCCGGACGGCCTCTACGCCGGCTTCTCATCCACCGCGCGCAGCGATCACGACGCCGACCCAAGCCAGTTCGGCCTGCGCGCCATCGACGGCAGTGGACGCGAACCGCCTTTTCTGACGGACGCGGCCCGCACCATGCTCGCCGCCGAGAGCCAAAAGGGCCCGGTCTTTAGCGCGGGCCATTGGCGCGACGGCGATCGCATTGGACTCGCCGCCCGTCTCGTCAACGAACGCTGGGAGCTCGGCTGGATCGATCTCGAAGCAAGCAGCGACCGCCGCGGTGAAGGCTGGGACACGCTGGAGCGGCGCGGCGACTTGGGCCACGCCGTAGCGCCCGCGTTCAACCACGAGGGCGACGCGATCGTCTACACCTCCGAGCCGAGCATGCACGGCGGCAACGGCATTGTCGCGAGCACCGGCGCGGACCTGTACCGCGTTGACTGGAACGGCGGCGCCGGCGGCGAAGCGCGCCCCCTAGACGGTGCGGACGCGCCAGGGTTCGCCGAGTACTACCCGCACTTCTCGCCGGACGACAACCTGCTGGCCTTTGCGCGCGTCGCGGAGCCCGCGCAGAGCTTCAACGCGACGGGCGCCGAAGTCTTCACCGTTTCCGCGAGCGGCGGCGAGGCCCATCGCTTGGCCGCCAACGATCCGCCCAGCTGCATGGGAGCGCCGAGCCCGGGCGTCTCCAATAGCTGGCCCAAGTGGGCCCCAACGGCCGTCGTCGACGGCCCGCGAACGTTCTACTGGATGGCCTTTTCATCGACGCGCTTGGGCGGTCGCCCGCAAATCTTCGTCGCCCCCGTGGTGCTAGAAGACGGCGTCGTTCGCTCGTTCCCGGCAATGCACCTCTGGAACCAGCCGGAAGACGAAGGCAACCACACGCCCGCATGGGACGTCTTCCAGCTGATCTAACGCTCGCAACGATGGTTCGATAGATGACCGATGGCGACTCAGGGGATGGTGAGAGATCGGGGGCTGGTCCTCGTTCAGCGGCGACGCGGGACGGCTGTGGGCCACCCTGGGGAGAAGTTGGGCGAGGAGCGGCGTACTAGACGGGCGTGTCCTCGAATCGCCGTCCGTCATTTAGCTCCGCCGACGCCGGTAGCTTTCGGCGACCGCCACCACCCGCGAGAGCGGCGCGTCAAACCACGTCGAGTCGAGCATGCCAAGCCTCGCTTCATCCCGGCCTTCAATCTCAAGGGCCGGTCGATTCGCCTGCGAACCAATGCGAAAGCCCGCGATCTCGTCCCATCCAAAGGGGCGCACGCCAGACGGCAGACCGACCACGCAGCCGTCCGGCGCGAGCACGAGCACCCGCCGGCCGCGAAGCGGTCGACGAAACCGTACGAACGCGACGCCTCCTGCGAGGATTGCGGCGCCCAACGCACCGATCGGCCCGCTAAAGGCCGCGCCGAGCGCCACGGCCCCGCCTCCCGCCAGCACGCCAATCGCCCGGGAGCCACCGCCCGGCCCGGGACCGATGGGGATCTCGAGGGCGCCAGGGATCGCCGTTCCCGCCAGTACGCGTTTGAAAAACACGTCGACGGGAAGGGTCGGACGCCGACCCATCTCGCGATAGGAGCGCTGGTCTAATCGGCGCTCGAGGTCCGCGACAAAGACCTCCGCCTTCAGGGGCTCGATGTCCTTCGGTAGCAGCTCGACCCAAGGCGGCGCCGGCGGACGCCGCGCGAGGAGCACCACCACTTTGTCGCCTTCGATCAGCGCGCCGAAGACCTGGTCCCAGCGCGCGGATACGCTGTGGCGAGGCACCTGGAGGCCGCGCTCGCCGATCACCGGCCCAGCGGCCGGTGGGGCGCCTTCAAGGGCCCAGGCTCCTTCGTCCGCGCTCGTCACTCGACGAGACTTGAATGCAGACCGAGCGCCGGCAACAGGAAATCCCGTCGCGACTCCGCCCTTTTGGAGCGGCGCGACGCGCACTATGCTCTCGCCCGTGCGTGCGGTGGCGAGTTTGGGCGCGATCTGGCTCTTCCTGGGCTTGATCGGTTGGCTCGGCGGGGCCGAGCCCGACGCGCCCCCGCGCCGAAGCAGCGCCGCGGACTTTTCCGGCGGGCACGACCGCGATCCGCCCGCCACGCGCTCCGCCGCCGCCTACGCCGACCCAGAGCCGTCCGATATGCAGCCGCCGAGCATGCAGCCGCGCGTGCGTTCCGCCGCCGCCTACGCCGACCCGGAGTCGCCCAGTATGCAGCGGCCCAGCATGCAGCCGCGCGTGCGTTCCGCCGCCGACTACGCAGACCCGGAGCTCGCGCCGCCGCGCTCCCGTTCCGCCGCGGATTACGCGGACCGATCGGCAAGCGCTCCCACCCCCGCCGAGCCAAGCCCGCAACCGAGCGGCGCTCGCAGCGACGAAGCGCCGTGACCGAACCTCGTCTCGCCTTTCGCCACGGCACGCTGGAGCTCCACGGCATGGACGCCGAAGCCCGCGTGCCCGCCGGCCTTCGCTGGGATGCGCGAAGCGCCTGCCACCGCGCCGAAGCCAAGGACTACGCCGCCATCGTGCTCGGCCTCATGCGGGAAAAGGTCACCTTCAGCGACGAAGCGCGCCGCTACGAAACGCTTGAATCGGGCCTGCGCGTGCACCGCACACCGCGGCCCTATCAGGCCGAAGCGCTTCGTGCCTGGCGTAAGAACCGCGGCCAGGGCGTGGTGGTGCTGCCCACGGGCGCAGGCAAATCGTACGTCGCCATGATGGCCATCGACGCCGTCAAGCGCGCGACACTGGTCGTCGCGCCCACGCTCGATCTTGTGCGCCAATGGTACGACAACCTGCGCGCCAGCTTCGGCATCGAGGTGGGCATTGTGGGCGGCGGCGACCACCGAATCGAAGCGATCACCGTCACCACCTACGACTCGGCGCACATTCACATGGAGCACCTCGGCGCCCGCTTTGGCCTCGTGGTCTTCGACGAAGCGCACCACCTTCCCGGCGAAAGCTACGCGTACGGCGCGCGCATGTGCCTCGCGCCCTACCGCCTTGGCCTGACGGCGACGCCGGAGCGCAGTGACGGACGCGAATCGGTGCTCGACGAACTCGTCGGCCCGATCGTGTACCGCCAGGAAATCGTGGAGATGAGCGGCGACTACCTCGCCGACTACGAAACGGTGCACGTCGACATCGAGCTCTCGCCCGAAGAGCGCGCCCGCTACGATGAGGCGCGCGCCACCTACCGCGGCTTTGTGGCCAGCCAAGGCATTCGCATGTCCACGCCCGGCGGCTGGGGCGAGTTCATTCGTAAGAGCACCTTCAGCGAAGCGGGCCGCCGCGCGATGGCCGCCTACCGCGAGCAGCGCGCCATCGCCTTCGCGAACGTCGCCAAAATCGAATACGTGGAACACCTGCTCAACCAGCACGCGGACGACCGCGCCATTCTCTTCACGCAGGACAACGCCACCGCCTACGGCATCAGCCGGCGCTTTTTGGTTCCCGTCATCACGCACCAAACGCGGGTCACGGAGCGAAGCGAAATCCTCGCGGGGCTCGCCTCAGGTAAGTACCGCGCCGTCGTCACGTCCAAAGTCTTGAACGAAGGCGTCGACGTGCCCGACGCGAACGTTGCGGTGATCGTCAGCGGAAGCGGCAGCGTCCGTGAGCACGTGCAGCGCCTCGGCCGCGTGCTGCGCAAAAAGGAAGGCAAGGAAGCGATCCTCTACGAGCTTGTCACGGCGAACACGAGCGAGTCCTTCACGAGCGAACGGCGGAGGGAACACGTTGCTTACCGCTGATCTCGTACGCGCTTCGCGCCGCAAGGGCCAGCTAAAGCTCAGCGCCTGGCGCGGCGATGCCCGCGACAAGGCCGTGCGCCTCGCCACGGGCTACACCGCCGTCGCTGCGGACTTCGTCGGAAGCACGCGCGCCGAGCTGCTCGAGGCGATCGCCGACCTTCCCGTCGGCGCCCGCGAGCGAAAGGTCGCCGACGGGCTGAAGAAGCTCGTGCTCGACCGCTGCACCTTTGAAACGGACGGCACGGTGGATGCGCCAGCCCTGCGCGAGTGGATCTTCGAAAAGGCGGCGAACGCGCGCCGCGAGGGCGCCTTCGATCGCGACGCGCTCTTTCTTCGCGCCGCCGAGCACTTCAAGGTGAACGCCGATAGCGTCGAAGACCTGCTCTTCGGCGACCTCAAGGAAGCGCAGCGCCTCCTCGCCTTTGACGGCATCGACGGCCCGGACCTCGTCGACATCTACGACGAAGCGCAGGTGCAGGCGGTGCTGCTGCGCGCCGAGTCGATCGTCGCCGAAGTCCGGGGCGCCAGCGCGAAGACCTACCGCGCACTCTTTCGAAAGCTGAAGTTCCTTCGCCTCCTGCACGAGATCAACGCGGTCGACGACGGCTACCGCATCGAACTGAGCGGCCCCCTCAGTCTGTTTCGCTCCGGCACGAAGTACGGCCTGAGCCTCGCCCTCGCCCTGCCCGCCATTCGCGCGTGCAATAGCTGGGAGCTCAAGGCCAAGGTGCGCTGGGGCAAAGAGCGCACCCCCCTCGACTTCGCCGCGTCCGGCAAGGGGAGTGGTGCAGACGAAGGCGCCGACCTGCCCGACGACGTCTGCCGCTACGTCGAAAAACAGCGCGCTCGCGTGAAGTCCGGCAAGAGCCAATGGATGCCGCGCGCGGCCACCAAGATCCTCGACGTACCCGGCCTCGGCACGTGCATTCCGGACCTCGTCTGCTCCCGCGGCGTCCAAAAGGTCTACGTCGAAGTGATGGGCTTTTGGAGCCGCGACGCCGTGTGGAAGCGCGTCGAACTCGCCGAAGCCGGCCTGCCCGTTCCCATGGTCTTCGTCGTGCCGAGCCGCCTACGCGTCAGCGAAACGGTGCTGCCCGACGAACTGCCCGCCGCCCTCTGCGTCTACAAGGGCGTCATCTCGCCAGCAAAGCTCGACGAATGCCTAGACGCCGTCGCCGGCCGTTGAAACGCGGGCTAGGATAAGCCCATGACGCGGGAACGCGACGACGAGCAGACCAAACCCCGTGCGGTGCGCAGGCGCGAAGTTGCCCAAGACTTTCCAGCAGCCCACAGCATGGACAGCGGTTGGTTTGCCTTCGACCGCGATGGACGGCTCGCGCATTTTGATACGGACGAGCCCGGCGCCATTCCCACCGGCGCGGCGGCCGATGCATTTCTTCTAACCGGCGAAGCCGGCGCCCGCGATGGGGGCAAGGATCCGTTTCAGACGACGATCCTTCCCTGGCTTGCGCGGCAGTTTTCCGAAGTGCGCACCTACGCCCCCTACCTGCGCTCCTTCTACGCGCTCTTCGAGAGTGCGGAAACGGCAGCGGCGCTCGCTTCCAGCGACGCCTTTGTTTGCGAAGACAACGCGTGCCTCGTGGAGGCCTGGGGCATGGACTGGCGAAGGGTCGCGGGGCGTCCCGGCTTTATTGGCCTGGTTCCCGGAGCGCCGCACTTCAAACAAGAGGAAGGTACCGAGTCCGGCGTGCAGAATCCGCTTCTGCCGATCGCATACTACTCCTACGCATGGAAGGGCTCCTTCGACACCTACATGCGGACCGCCTTCGATACGCACGCGCGACCCGAGGTTCTGCAGACGGGCACGATGGACGTGAGCTGTGCAGACGGCGAAAC
>JBCCRV010000470.1:0-6098 GCA_039201085.1 Myxococcota bacterium
GGGGTTCTGTTTCTCGGGGGTCCTTTTTTCCCTTCGTCCTTGTTCGTTGGGGGGGGGGGGGGGTCTTCCCACCCCCCCCCCGCGGCCCTTGCTGGTCAGGTCTCTGAGCTCAGCTCACGGTCGCCGTGGCGGCTTCCTTGTTGTGTTCGTCGTCGGGCTTGAGGTCGAGGGTGAGCTTGTCCGGTTCGACCAGCGCGTTCGCCAGCACTTCGTCGACCTTCTTCACCGGCACGAACTCGAGCTCGTTCTTCACTTCCTCGGGCACGTCGTCCAGGTCCGCCATACAGCGCTCCGGAAGGATGATGCGCTTGATGCCCGCGCGGTGGGCGGCGAGCACCTTTTCCTTCACGCCTCCGACGGGCAGCACGCGACCGCGAAGGGTGATCTCGCCGGTCATGGCCACGTCGTGGCGGACGTGAATGCCGGTGAGGAGCGAAACAAGGGCCGTCATCATGGTGACGCCGGCGCTTGGCCCGTCCTTCGGCATGGCGCCCGCGGGAATGTGAATGTGCAGATCGCTTGTCTCGAGGAAGTCGTCCTTAAGGCCGAAGTCTTTGCTGCGCGTTCGCACGTAGCTCATCGCCGCCTGGGCTGACTCCTTCATCACATCGCCGAGCTGACCGGTGAGCTGGAGCTTGCCCTTGCCGTGCATTTTCGTGCACTCGATAAAGAGGATCTCGCCGCCGACGCTGGTCCAGGCAAGGCCCGTGGCGACGCCCGTTTCGCTCGTCCGCTCGGCCACCTCGCTCGTGAACCGCGCGGCGCCGAGGTACTCGCGAAGGTCATCGCCCGACTCGATGGCGAAGGGACCCTGGTTGCCCTCGGCGACCTTCACGGCGACGCCGCGAACGACCGCCGCCACCTTTTGTTCGAGGTTACGAACGCCCGCTTCGCGCGTGTAGTCCTCGATGAGGGCCTGGATGGCTTCCTGGTTGATGGTGAGCTGGTCGGCCTTGAGACCGTGCTCTTCGATCTGCTTCGGCACGAGGTGCACCTTCGCGATGTCGAGCTTCTCCCGGCGCGTGTACCCAGGAATCGAAATGATCTCCATGCGGTCGCGAAGGGGCGCAGGAATCGTGTCGCCGACGTTGGCCGTGGCGATGAACATCACCTTCGAAAGGTCGTAGGGGATCTCGAGGTAGTGATCGGAAAAGGTGTCGTTTTGCTCCGGGTCGAGAACCTCCAGCAGGGCCGCCGCCGGATCGCCGCGAAAGTCGTGGCCGATCTTGTCGATCTCATCGAGCATGAAGATCGGGTTGATCGTGCCCGCCTTCTTCATGCCCTGAATGACCTGGCCGGGGAGGGCGCCCACGTAGGTGCGCCGATGACCGCGAATCGCCGCCTCGTCGTGCACGCCGCCCAGGCTGATGCGGTGGAACTTACGGCCGATGGCCCGCGCCACACTGCGGCCCAGGGACGTCTTACCGACACCGGGTGGTCCGATGAGGCACAGGATCGGGCCCTTCTTATCCTTCTTTAACTTTCGCACGGCGAGGTACTCGACGATGCGCTTCTTCACCTTGTCGAGGCCCGAGTGATCCTCGTCAAGCACGCGGCGTACGGCCTCGATGTCGAGGTTGTCGGTGGTGCGCTTCGACCATGGAATGTCGAGGATCCAATCGATGTAGGTGCGCACAACGGTGTACTCGGCGCTGCCCACCTGCATGCTGCGTAGGCGCTTGAGCTGCTTGCGCGCGACCTTGTCGGCTTCCTTTGGAAGGTCCGCTTTCGTGATGCGCTCCTCGACGATGTCGAGGTCGCCCGCGTCACCGTCCTCTTCGCCGAGCTCTTCCTTGATGGCCTTAAGCTGCTGACGAAGCACGTACTCGCGCTGGTTCTTGCCCATCTCCTCTTTGATCTGGGAGTTGATGCGCTCGCGCATCTTGAGGATCTCCAGCTGGCGCGTGAGGAGGCGAAGGACCTTGCGAATGCGGTCCTTTGGCTCGATCGTTTCGAGCAGCTCCGCCTTTTCGTCGACGGGTGCGTCGAGGTTCGACGCGACGAGGTCTGCGAGCTGACCGGGCTCCTGAATCGAATCGATGAGCGAGCTGGCTTCGCGGGGCAGCTCGGGCATGAGCTGAATCACCTGTTTGGCGATGTCCCGAAGGCTCATCGCGAGGGCCTCGGCCTCCACGTCGTCCGTCTGGGCTTCGTCGAGCTTACTGATGCGGGCGGTGATGTAGGGCGTGGCGCTCGTCACGGACTCGAGCCGCACCCGGGTCATGCCCTGCAGGATGAGGCTGTAGTTGCCGCTCGAGTGCTTGAGGGCCTTGAGTACGCGCGCCGCAACGCCCACGGGGTAGAGGTCCGCCTGAGTCGGATCGTCCGTCGACGGGTCGCGCTGGGCGAAGATCGCGATGATCGGCTCGTCGAGGTTCTCGATGTTCTCCACAAGGGCCACGGACTTTTCGCGGCCGACGTCAAAGGGCTGAACGGCGCCGGGAAACAGCACGGCGTTTCGAATCGGGAGGACCGGGAGCGTCTCGGGAAGCTCGATCGTTTCCTCAGTGGGGCTGGATTCTTCGGTCATGGATGGGCGCACCATAGTCCCGCTGGACGGCCCTGGCTACCCTTGTTGCGGGCCCGCTGGACGGGGTGAGGTGGGGGCGCGTGCGCCGCTTGCCAACGGGGTGCTCATGCATCGGTGGCCATCGGTCCCAATCACCCATTTTCTCTGCGTTTTGGTCCCTCGAACCGGTGTGGACGACCGGAATGCCTCAGTCGCAAACCTCTCACGTCCGTGCTTGTTCGTTGTGGGAGCACGCTGCGGCCCGCCCGAAACACGTGCTGCCGCAGCGGCTCGCTCCGAAGAGGTCCCTCGGGGGCCACCGCTCGCGCGCCGCAACATCTGGTTGACAGCATGCACTGCACCACAATATGTTGCGCCACATGTTGGTGCCGTGGGTTTCTGACCTTCGGCTTAAAAGGGAACCCGGTGTGATTCCGGGGCTGCCCCGCAGCGGTAAACGAGAACGAAATCCACGACGAGCACTGGCCCCGCCATGAGGACGGGGCTGGGAAGCGGTGGGCGGTAGAAACCCGGCGAAAGCCGGCACGCTCGTAAGCCCGAAGACCTGCCCGCATCTGATTCGCGGAGAGACAGCCGGGATCAGTTCGACCTGGAAGCCTCGAGGGAGGGCGTGGGTTCGGTGCGTGCCGCAGCTGCGCCCGATCCGACGTTCTGCCGCGAGTCCGCCACACGCCCGAGGGGGCAAAAGGTCGGTTCGAGGGCACGCAGCTGCGTCTGCACGTTCGACCGACCTTCTCTCCCCACACGGGCTTACCCCCCCGAAGGAGAGCAAGGATGCAGACCGAACCCCGCAGAAAAGAACCCGAAGGCGCGCCTCGCGTTTCCGCGCGACGGGAAGAGCCACGCACGACGATGCGCGTGACGAAGCGAAACGGCGAGCGCGAGCCCGTCGACGTCAATAAGATCGTGCGTGCTGTCCAGCGATGCTGCGAGGCGCTAGGCGAAGTCGATCCCCTTCGCGTGGCCACCAAAACGATCAGCGGCCTTTACGACGGCGCCACGACCAGCGAACTCGACCAGCTTTCGATTCAAACGGCGGCGTCCCTGATCGCCGAAGAGCCTCAGTACTCGCTTCTCGCGGCGCGCCTGCTTTCGACCTACGTCGACAAGGAAGTTCGAAACCAGGAGATACACGCCTTCTCCCAGTCGATTGCCCGAGGCCACGCGCTGGGCCTGATCAACGATCGCATGCTCGCCTTCGTTCAGGCCCACTCGCGCAAGTTGAACGACACGATCGATACATCGCGCGATCGCGAGTTTCGTTACTTCGGCCTCCGCACGCTGTACGACCGCTACCTGATCAAGCACCCAAGCACGCGGCTCGTGATCGAGTCGCCGCAGCATTTCTTCATGCGCATCGCGTGCGCCGTGTCCGAGACGGTGCGCGAGGCCGTCGAGCTTTACGAGCTGCTTTCGCGCCTCGAGTACCTTCCGAGTTCACCCACGCTCTTTAACTCCGGCACGCGCCACGAACAGCTGTCCAGCTGCTTCCTCCTGGACTCGCCCGAGGATCATCTCGAGGCGATCTATCAGCGCTACACGGACGTGGCGCTGCTCTCAAAGTTCTCCGGGGGAATTGGGCTCGCGTACCACCGGGTGCGCTCCCGCGGTTCGCTGATCGAAGCGACGAACGGCCACTCGAGCGGCATTGTTCCATGGCTGAAAACGCTGGACGCCTCGGTGGCGGCGGTGAACCAGGGCGGCAAGCGCAAGGGCGCCTGCTGCGTTTACCTCGAGCCCTGGCATGCGGACGTCGAAGAGTTCCTCGAGCTTCGCGACAATACAGGCGACGAAGCGGCGCGCACGCACAACCTCAACCTCGCGAACTGGATTCCCGATCTCTTCATGCGCCGCGTGGAGCAAAACGCCGATTGGAGCCTCTTTGATCCGAAGGTTGTGCCGGACCTTCCGGACCGCTACGGCGACGCGTTCGAGCGTCGCTATGAGGAAGCAGAGTCAGCGGGGCTCGCGGCAAAAACCGTGAAGGCGCGCGATCTCTACGCGCGCATGATGCGCACTCTGGCGCAAACGGGAAACGGTTGGATCACCTTCAAGGACAAGTCGAACCGTGCGTGCAACCAAACCGCCGTTCCCGGTCGTGTCGTTCACCTCTCGAACCTCTGCACGGAGATCCTCGAGGTCACGTCGACGGGCGAAACGGCCGTATGCAACCTGGGTTCGATCAACCTTTCGCGGCATACTGCGCTCGCCGACGGGGCGATCGCCTTTGACTTTGACAAACTCGGACGAAGCGTTCGCACGGCCGTACGCCAGCTCGACCGGGTCATCGATCTCAACTTCTATCCGATCGAATCCACGCGCGCATCGAACCTGCGATGGCGCCCCGTGGGCCTCGGGCTGATGGGGCTTCAGGACGTGTTCTTTCAGATGCGGGTGGCCTTTGACAGCCCGGAAGCGCGGGAGCTTTCGCGCAGCATCTCGAAGGAGATCTACTTTCACGCCCTGTCCGCGTCCGCCGAGCTTGCCGAAGCTAAGGGTGCGCACCCGGCCTTTGCGGAGACGCGTGCCGCCCGGGGCGAACTGCAGTTTGAAGCATGGGGTGTGACGCCGTCGGACGACGAGCGCTGGAACGCCCTTCGCGCGCGCATCCAGGCCCATGGCCTGCGCAACTCGCTGCTCTGCGCCATTGCGCCGACGGCTACGATCGCGTCGATTGCGGGCTGCTACGAGTGCATCGAGCCGCAGGTATCGAACCTCTTCAAGCGCGAAACGCTCTCCGGCGACTTCGTTCAGGTGAATCGCTACCTCGTGTCCGAGCTTAAGGGTCTGGGCCTTTGGAACGACGCGACGCGCGATCGACTCAAGCTCTCCGAAGGGTCCGTGCAGAACTTGGAAGAGCTGCCCGAGGCGCTGCGGGCGGTCTATCGAACGGCATGGGAGATCCCGATGCGCTCGCTCATCGACATGGCCGCCGACCGCGGCGCGTTCATCGACCAAAGCCAGTCGTTAAACCTGTTCATTGAGAGCCCGGACATCGGGCGCCTTTCGTCCATGTATTTTCACGCTTGGAAGAAGGGACTGAAAACCACGTACTACCTCCGCTCTCGGCCGGCGACGCGCATCGCCAAGGCCACCGTGGCGTCCGATGAACGCCAGGAGGGACGGCTGGATGCGGCCGCCCTCGCCTGTTCCCTTGAAAACCCCGAAACCTGTGAGGCCTGCCAATGAGCTCCGTCAGCCGTCCTTCCCATCTGCTCGATCCAGGTCTTTGCTTGACTAACTAACAATATATGACAACATTGTGGCGTGAGTTTAATATGAAACTTGGACATTATGCAAAAAAATAGTTAGAGTCCAAATTTGGGAGAATAACTCTCAAATTGCCACAGTATACTCTACTGCTATCAACTGAAACTTCATTACTGTAAATTGGTTAATAAATTAAAAAAATGTTCCCTGGAATGGGATTTGAACCCACACTCATGCGTCCTGAAATACAAGGCATTGCTTGCGCCACTTAGCCTGAGGTGATTGTATATAAATAAATAATCATATTGTATTCTAATATCTATCAACTCAACGGCAAATACTGATGACATCGAAAGAA
>JBCCRV010000471.1:0-6090 GCA_039201085.1 Myxococcota bacterium
CGAAGAGCTCGACATCGAGACCATTCTCGCGACCCTTCGCCATCAGGCGGCCCAGGGCGTGGACTACTTCACGATTCACGCCGGCGTGCTCATGGAGCACCTCCCGGCAGTCAAGAAGCGCTTGATCGGCATCGTAAGCCGCGGCGGTTCGCTCCTCGCCAAGTGGATGCTGACGCACGACGCGCAAAACCCGATGTACACGCACTTCGAAGCGATTTGCGACGTGATGCGCGAGTACGACGTGTCCTTCTCACTGGGCGACGGCCTCCGCCCCGGCGGTCTCGCCGATGCGTCCGACGAAGCCCAGCTCGCCGAGCTCGCGACCCTCGGCGAGCTGACCGAGCGCGCCTGGCGCAAGGGCGTGCAGGTCATGGTTGAAGGCCCAGGCCACGTGCCCTTCGATCAGGTCGAATACAACATGAAGCTGCAGCGCCGTCTCTGTCACGGCGCGCCCTTCTACGTACTCGGGCCCCTCGTGACAGACGTGTTCCCCGGCTACGACCACATCACGAGCTGCATCGGCGCGACGAGCGCCGCCTACCACGGCGCCAGCATGCTCTGCTACGTCACGCCGAAGGAGCACCTCGGCCTGCCAAAGCGGGACGACGTGAAGGAAGGCTGCGTCGCCTACAAGATCGCCGCCCATGCCGCGGACGTGGCCTTGGGCATTCCGGGCACCCGCGATTGGGACGACGACCTCACCCGAGCCCGCGCGGCGCTCAACTGGGACAAGCACTTCGAGCTGGCCTTCGACACGGACAAGGCCCGCGCCCTGCACGACGAGGACCTCGACGTGGACACAGACTTCTGCGCCATGTGCGGCCACGACTGGTGTTCGGTCCGAATTTCCAAGGAAATCCAGGAATTCGGCAGCGGAAAGGCCGAAGGCTTCGTTCGCGAGCGCGTCATGAAGTCGCCCGCGCTCACGCCCGAGCAGCAGGCAATTCTCGAGCAACGCGGCCACCTTCCCCCGGAGACGATTCACCGCTTGGCGGGCAAGACGGCCTTCGTGGTCGGTGCCAGCGAGGGCAAGGCGGATTGCCACAGCGACGGGTCATCGGCCGAGTCAGCGCAGCACATTCAGAGCCAAAAGCTGGTACAACTCGGGCGCAAGACGGCGCCGCGTCCCTAGCCGCGGCCACAGGAGGAAACAGGAGGAAACATGAGGAAGCTTCACCTATGCATCGCATTCGCCCTCGCGTGCGGCGGCGGCTCCGCGACCGGTGGCGGCGAAGGCAGCAGCGGCGGCGAAGAGGAAGAGCACCACGAAGCACACGACCTCTCGGCCTACGAAGGTCCGCTCGACGCGAGCGCGGATGCATCCGCCGGCGCCGAGGTGTTCGCGACCTTCTGCGAAGGCTGCCACCCGGGCGGCCATGAGGGCATCGGCGACGACCTGCACACAAGCGGTGACTCGCTCGCCGAGGCGCGCTGGATCATTCGCGAAGGCGAAGGCCGCATGCCGGGCTTCAACGCCGGTACGATCAGTGACGAGGACCTGGAAAACGTGCTCGCGCATCTTCAGACCTACGGCATGTTCCAATAGGAACTTCGCGTTCACGAGAGCGGGGCGATGACGCTGTCATCGCCCCGCTGTCAATTGCACCGCTCCCGACGTTTACGCCGTGTTGCCAAACTCACATCACCCGACACCGCATTCAGGTTGCGGGCGATTCTGCGTCCGGGAGCGGCAAGGTGCAGTCGGGCCGGCAGGTGCGTCCGGCTCGCGTACCGTTACGGGGGCCCTCGTCGCAGACCTCACCGCTTTCCACGATCGCGTTGCCGCAGTACACCACCAGGCAGTTTGACTGGCATCCGTCTCCGTCGTCCGTGTTGCCATCATCGCAGCCTTCGCCGGGGTCGAGCGTGTCGTCACCGCAAACGCCGGGCGTCGGCAACTCGCGACGGTAGTACGTGACCCCGCCACCAGTACCGTCGCCCGGCAAGCTTCGGACAACCACCTCGAAGAGCCGCCGCTCCGTCGGCAGCCACATCGTCTGACTCGCGTTCGTCGCCCGTACTGCGTTGCTACCCCAGACCTCCGTCCAGGTCTCGAAATCTGCGGGGTTCCACGTCTCCGCGGGCGGGCCCGCCCGCCATAGCGTTCCCTCCGGCCTGCGATCCGTCGCTAGGTGGTCGGGGTTCGCGGCCACGTTGAAGAGCCTGCCTTGCGTGCCCCGCGTGATGCATACATCGGGCGTGACGCAATCCTGATTCTGCGGAAGCTCGACGTCGAGGTCGGATGGCGCGCTAAACTGCACCCAGTCGCCGCAGAACCCTTCGTCTGCCGTCGCGCGCGCATCGAAGTTGGCAGCGTCTGAATCGCTGCAGCCGAAGACGATGGCGCGCGAACGAACCCAGCTAAAGCCGCCGCCCGACCGGCCCCCATCAAAACGCGTGAGCACGAGATCAAAGTAGATATTCGTGCCCGTAATGTGCAGCGAGAGCACGCGCCCCACCGCTTCCATGGGCGAACCGACGGCCTCCGAAAAGGAAGCGTAGTCCTCGGCCGACAGGCTCGCTGTGGGTCCGAAGGCCCACTCCGTGCCGGACGGTCCTACGCCGTCAAACTCCGTTTGCTCACTGGCGTTGTAGAGCGAACGGATATCCTGTCGCGTAAGGCAGACGCCGGGCACGACGCAGTCCTGATTTGCGGGATCGGTGAAGTCGGCATTCGCTTCTTTCAAAAAGAACACCGCCTCCGCGCGCGCGAAACCGAAACCGCCGCCGCGACCGCCGCCACCGGTCCAGTTCGCCACCTGCGTGTTGAAGACGCGCCCGTCGTCGGTGCGCAGGGCGATCGGCACGCGGGGCGTCCAGGAAGCCGCTCGAATCGTGTCGCCCCAGATACCGTAGTCAACGTCTTCGCCCTGCCCGGCGAAACCGACCCTCCAAACGGTGCCCGTCGGCGAACTCTCCTCCACGTACGTGTCCTCGTCCACGCTATTGAAGAGCCCCCCGCTTCCGCCTCGCGCGAGGCAAAGGGCGTCCGAAATGCAGTCCTGGACATCGTCGCCGTTGTTCTTCTGCGTGTAGACGACGTCCGGCACGCCATCGCAGTCTGCGTCGGCGAACGTTGCGCCGATCGCCGGGTCGCTATCGTCGCAGTCGATGCGGGGCGATACGCCATCGCAGTCGCCGTCATCGGCCCGGGTGATCGAATCCGGATCCATGTCGTCACAGTCTTCCGCTGCCAGCACGCCGTCACAGTCCATGTCTTCCGCGCGGGTGGTACTCGCCGCATCCATGTCGTCGCAGTCGTCGGCCGTCAGCGCGCCGTCGCAGTCCATGTCTTCGCTCTGCGCGCCAACGGTACCGTCCATATCGTTGCAGTCGTCAGCCGTAAGCGCCCCGTCGCAGTCCATGTCCTGCGCACGCGCGCCGAGCATCGGATTGGTGTCATCGCAGTCGTCGTCCGGCAGCACGCCGTCGCAATCGAAATCACCTTCGCACCCCTCAACGCACGCGGCGTTGCCGTCCGAAGCTTCGCAAAAGGACGTCCCTGGATCGCAAAGCTCGAACTGAAAGAACACCGGGCAGCTCGTCGCGTTGCAGCGCTGCACGTTCCCATCCACGCAGCGCGATTCGCCCGCTGAGCACTCGGGCGTGCAGCTGCTGTCCGGAGCGGCGTCCATCGCATCCATGGCGTCCCGCGTCGCGTCCACGGCGGCATCCACCGCCCCGTCCGCGCCCGTATCCACCGCCACGTCGAAGGCTAAATCGGGGACTGCACTCGAGTCATCACCGCACCCGATGAGGCCCAGCATCAGTGCCACTGCGATGAAGCTGCAAACGTTCATGCCGCAGCGTTACTCAAGGTGGTGCGATGGAGCAAGGCGTGCGGCGATCGCGCGCAACCGGTCCAACGCGTGCCCTGCCGGGCCTTAGAGCCCGAACCAGGAGCGGGGATCGAGGCTTCGCGACCCGCGACGCACTTCGAAGTAGAGCGTTTCGCCGGAGCGGCCGATCGACTGCTCACCGAAGACGCTCTGACCAACGCGCACGTTCACGGCGCCGAGGCCGCCGTAGACCGTGAAGAAGCTTTGCCCGTGATCGACAACGACCATCGAGCCGTAGCGGCCGTAGGGCCGCGCAAAGGCGACCGTGCCGGCTGCTACGGCCCGTACGTCGCTTGATGCGGCGGAAAACTCCAGGCCCTGGCCGTCCTCACGGCTGGCGTCGTTGATCATGCTGCTGCCCTGCACCGGCATCGGCAGCCGACCGCGAAGCTGCTGAAACGTACGGGCCGGTCGGTCACGCAGGCGCATGCCCTGCTGAGGGACCGGCGCCACGGGAAGACGCGGCGTGTAGTTCGGATCGAAGAAGCTGTTGAGGCCATGGTCCGGCGGCTGGGCCGCCGCGATCTCCGCCTGCCGCGCTTGTTCCGCAGCCCGTTCGACTTCGACGGCACGCTGACGCTCGAGGGAGGCGCGAAGGTCGGCCCGCGCGGCAACCCCATCCGCCAACATGCGCTCGAGGCGCTGAATCCGTCCGAGGTGCGCAAGCATCGAATCGAATCCGCCAGCGACCGGAAGCATGCCGGCGCGCTGAAGGCGGTAGAGAACGTTCGCCCGACGCGCGAGGTCGCTTTCCACCGTCGAGAGCCGCGACTCAAGTTCGGACACGCTCTGCGGCAGCGCCGGCGCTGCCGGCGGCGCGGGCGGGATGACCGGCGCCGTTGCCACCTGCGCGAAGGCCGGCAGGCCGAAAAGACAAAGCAGAACCGAAAGCCGAACGCGCATCGAACCTAAACCGCCAGGTAGCGCCGAAGTGAGAGCGCACTGCCAGCTGCGCCAATCAGGCCTCCCGCCAGGACCAAGCCCACGAGGGTGCCCGGTCCGAGGAACGTTGCCTCGATGCCTGTGAGGGCCGCGACGCTTCCGTCAATCGAGTGGCGAAGGACCAAAAATGCGATCACGAGCACCGTCACCGCGAGAAGGGCCGCCGCAAGACCCTGAAACGTGCCTTCCAGCACGAAGGGCCCGCGCACGAAGCGATCGGTCGCACCGCAGAGCTTCATCACTTCGATCTCCCCGCGCCTGCGGGCGACGGCCAAGCGAATCGTGTTGCCGATGACGGCAAAGACGCAGAGCGCCACGAGAAAGGCCAGCAGGCCCGCGACCCCGCGACCGGCCGCCACCAGCGACTGCAGCCGATTGAAAAAGCCGCGGTAGGTCTCCACATCGGAAACGGCCCGAAACTCCGAAACCCGCGTCCCAATGGCGCCCACGCGCTGGACCGGCGTGCCCGGTACGATGTGCACTTCCAGCGACGCCGGAAAGGCTTCAGCAGGAACGCTCGAAAGCTCGGCCACCATTTCGGACTCATCCAGAAAAGCCCGACGCGCCGCTTCGCTGGATACGAAGGTGACTTCGTCCGTTTCCGGAAGGCCTTCGAGGACGGCTTGAAGCTGGGCCACATCGGCCGCTTGCGCGTCGCTTTCGATAAAGATGCTCATCCGCCCGCTCTGGCCCCAACGCTCCGCCAGGGCACCAAGGTTCGCGTCGAAGAGCAACGCGCCCCCCACGCCCAGAAAGGCAACGGCGAGGCTCGTTATCGCAACGAGGTAGAGACGGAACTCTTCGCGAAGGCCGCGCTGAGCGCGCGAAAGCACCGTCTTCCAATCGTGTTCGTTCACTGTGCGGCTCCTGCTGCCATCGGCGCGGGTTCGCTTCGGCCCGGCCAGCTCGTTAGACCGCGCCGCGCTTCGGCGATGCGGCCGTCTTCGAGCGAAATGATTCGGTGGTCGCGCTTGGCGATCAGCGAGTGGTCGTGGGTCGCGAAGAGGACGGTGGTGCCCGAGTCGTTGATCTCTTCAAAGAGCGTCAGAATGTCAATCGCGAGATGCGGGTCCAGGTTGCCCGTAGGCTCGTCCGCAAGGATGAGCGCGGGCTCCGCCACGATGGCGCGAGCGACGGCAACGCGCTGCTGCTCGCCGCCCGAAAGCGTGTGCGTCGGTTCGCTACCTCGACCCGCGAGGCCAACGCGCTCAAGCGCTTCGGCGACGCGCGCCCGAACGAGCCGGCGCGGCATCGAGAGGATTTCCAAGGCGACGGCGACGTTCTCAAAGACGTTCCAGTGGGGCACCAC
>JBCCRV010000472.1:0-6089 GCA_039201085.1 Myxococcota bacterium
ACGATTTTGAACACGGGCCTTTGGGCGTACTCGCGCCATCCCAACTACGTGGGCGAGTGCTTGTTCTGGACTGGGCTCGTCGGTTTTTCACTGGCCGTGGGCGGTGGCCTTTGGCGCGCCACGGGGGCCCTCACGATCTTGCTGATGATGTTCTTCGTCAGCATTCCGATGATCGAAGCGCGGCACAAAAAGCGCCGGCCGAACTACGATGCGGAGGCGGCGCCGGGCGTCTTCTTCTTCCGGCCGCGCCGCCGCTAATCGCCGTCCGCGGCCCAACGGGATCGCAGAGGCTTCGTAAAAAGGATGAGGGACGGCGTAGCGCGGCCGATCCGCCTCCTTGGCGCCGTCGTACCGCTCCCGCGGTGACGAAAGCTCGGCTGCGTACGGAAGCAAAGCGTAACCTTTAGCTTCGCCACGCATCCACCCGTTGGTTCGTTCATGGATTCCTCGCTCGCCACTTCCCATCGACGTTCGACGGTTGGGCGCGAGACGATCCGTTCGCTTTCCCCGCTGCTCGTGGTGCTTGGAGCCTTTGCGATCACCATTTTTGTGGCGTTTCAGACGCTTGGGCGCGACGCGGACGCGCTGGCGGAGCGGGAGTACCAAGCGCAGCAGTCGCTCCTTGCAGCCCAGGCCGCCGAGCGCTTGGGTGACCAGCTCGAGCGGGTGGAGCGCCATCTTGGGCGCCTCACGCCGCCGGCCGATCCGACCGAGTCGACCATCTGGCTTACGGCGCCGGAAGGGGTCGACGCGGTTGTCGCGGCGACGAGCGAGAGCGGCGTCGCCGTGGTCGATCCGGCGAACCAGGCCGCGCTCTCCCGCTGGGTGAGTGAGCAGCCGGGTCTTTTGGTGCGGCGCGCCCTCGAGGGCCGCGCCGGGTGGAGCGTGCTTGCGGGCGTCGATGGGCGCGTTCTTCATGAAGCGCTCTTTTCGTCCCTTGGCCAAACGCACGACGCGTACATCTGGGTGATCGACGGCGAGCGCCGCATCGTCAGCGCGCCGGACGCGTCGCAGGTGGGCACCATGCCCTTTGGCGATGTGCCGGACGAGAGCGACCTGGGCCACGTGCTTGCCGCGATGGTGCGGGGCGAGACGGGCGTCGGGTCCTACGACTGGAGCGATCAGCAGGGTGACCGTACGCGTTTGGTTGCCTACACGAGCGTACCCGGCCGCGATCTTCGCGTGGCCTATTCGGCCGACCGGGCGTCCGTCTTGGCGCTGACCCATGAACTGCACACGCGCCAGCGCGTGTACCTGCTCGCCCTCCTCGGTGCGCTCGTGTTCCTCGTGGCCGTGGCGCTTGTTCGCCTGGTTCGCCGGTACCGCGAGCGCCTTCGCGAGGCGGAGCGTTTGGGCCCCTACACGCTGCGCGAGCCCCTGGGGCAGGGTGGCATGGGCGTGGTGTATGAAGCGAAGCACGCCCTCTTGCGCCGGCCTACGGCGATCAAGCTGCTCCACCAGGAGCTGTCGACGCCGAAGAACCTGGAGCGCTTTGAGCACGAAGTGCAGATGACGGCGGCGCTCACGCACACAAACACCGTCACGGTCTTCGATTTCGGCCGCACGGACGATGGCGTCTTCTACTACGCGATGGAGCTCATCGACGGGCCGACGCTGCGAGACGTCGTGGAGGATACGGGGCCCCTCGAAGCGGCGCGCGTCGTGCACTTGCTCGATCAAGCGGCCGGCGCGATCGCCGAAGCGCACGCGGCGGGGTTGATTCACCGCGATCTCAAGCCCGAGAACTTGATGGTATGCGAACGGGGCGGCGTCTTCGACGTTGCGAAGGTGCTCGACTTCGGCCTGGTGCGCGAAATCGAAAAGGGCGACGGCGAACGCATCGCGGGCACGCCGCTCTACATGGCGCCGGAGATCTTCATGGACAGCACCTCCGTCGACGAGCGAAGCGACGTCTACGCCTTTGGCGCGGTCGCCTACTACCTGCTCACGGGCACGGACGTATTCGACGGCGCCACGGTGACGGAGCTGGCGGCGCAGCACGCCCTCGATCCTCCCGAGGGGCTAACCAGGCGCCTTCGCCGGCTGGGCAATACGCGCACCAAGATCCCCGACGAGCTGGAGCGCCTCGTGCTCGAGTGCTTGGCGAAAGATCCGGAAAAGCGCCCACGGGACGCCGCCGAGCTTCAGGACCGGCTGGCGGGCTGCGGTCTCGCTTGGCTGCAAAAGGACGCGCGCGCCGCGTGGGAGAAGCGCCCCACGCGTCAGTCCATCGGCCATGCCGAAACACGCGCCGCGGCCACGGAAATGGGCCTCGCCCGCACCCGTCCGGCGCTCTAAGCGCTACGGCTCCAATCCGTGCCCGTGCGCGTGCCCTTTGCGACGCTCATTGTGGAGGCAGGCTCGCGTACGGCCTTTCCGCGTTGCGAACGCAAGGGCGGCGGTGAGCCGCGCGTGACGCTGCGACGCGAAATGCCCCCAAGCGCTTCGTTGAAAGGGCTACCGGTGCGCGACGAAGAGCGCTTCCCGCGCCCAGTTAGAACGAACGTTCCGCCCGCGTTCGCGAGCCGCTGCGCGCAGCGTTGACGTCCCCGAAGGCCGGGGGGTTTTAATGGAGCGATGATTCTCGACGGTTTTTGCCGTTGCGGCGCGACCTCACTCGGCGGCGCTGGCGTCGACGCCCGTGCCGATCGGGCAAACAACGCCCGTGCCGCCGAGGCCGCAGTAGCCCGCCGGGTTCTTTCCGAGGTACTGCTGATGGTAATCCTCGGCGTAGTAGAACGTCGGCGCGTCGACGATCTCCGTGGTGATCGGGCCGTAGCCCTTTTGCTGCAGCGCGAGGGCGTATTGGGCGCGGCTCGTTTCTGCCATGTGACGCTGGTCCCCGTCGTAGACGTAGATGCCCGAGCGGTACTGGGTGCCGCGGTCGTTGCCTTGGCGGAAGCCCTGCGTAGGATCGTGGCTCTCCCAAAAGACCTTGAGCAGCGCGTCGTAGCTGGTCTGCGTGGGATCGTAGACGACGCGCACCACCTCGTTGTGCCCGGTGGCGCCCGTGCACACTTCTTTGTAGGTGGGGTTCGGCGTATAGCCTGCGGCGTAGCCAACCTGGGTGGAAATCACCCCGGGCGTCTGCCAGAACTTTCGCTCAGCGCCCCAAAAGCACCCGAGGCCAAACAGGGCAAGCGCGCTGCCTTCGGGCCAGGGCTCGACCAGCGAGGCCCCGTTGACAAAGTGGGGTCCCCCCACGGTGATGGGGGTGTCCCGGCCAGGGAGCGCATCTCCTGGGGCGGGCATTTCGATCTTCGAGCGCACAAACATTGCAAACGAAAGTATGGGAGGTCCGTCGCTCCTCGCCAATGTGGTAGTCTGCCGCGCCGGTGGTCCCCCAGCTCGACGATGGTGCCGCGGGCGAACTTGCCGCACCGCGTCAAGGGGCCCGCGGGCCGAATCGAAGGCGTCGATGAACGACGTTGTTCTCTTGGAGATCGCCGGCCCTTGGACCGTCTCCGCCTTCGGCCTCGGTCTATGCGGCAGCGTGCTTATCGCCTGGTATGTGGGGCGGGCAGCCGGCGCCGAGAGCCGTTCGCTCCTGCTCGCCTTCGTCGCGTCCGGGGGGGTGCTTACGCTGGTTCGAGCGCTGGGGGGCGAGGGCACGCTCGGTGCCCTTTCGGCCTTTGGGTTGGTGCTCTACCTCGCTGAGTCGGGGCGCGCCGTTTTGCCGGCGGCCACCTATGCAGCGGGGCTTTTGATCACAGCTGGGGTGTTTGGCGCCATCTACGGACAGCCCTGGGCGAGCGGACTTGCCTACGGCCACGGCTCGTTGGCGCGCGCTGCGCACGAAGCGGCTGGCTTGATCGACCCGGCGTCCAGCCATTCGTTGCCGACCGTCCCGTTGGGGTTGGTCGCGGGCGCCGCGGCGGCCCTTAGCGCGTGCATGGTGCGTGCGGGCCGCCGGCGCGGGCTGCTCGGCGCGCTGGCGCTCGCGGCGATTAGCGGCGCCGTGGGGTGGTTTCGCGATGACGGTTTTGGCGGCGGCGAACTCGCCACGCTCGCGCTGCTATGCGCGGTCGTTGTGGAAGGCTGGCGCCTGCGACTGCGTTCGAGCGCGTCGTAGGCGCTACTCGACGACGGCAAAGGCGTTGGTGAAGGCCATTTCCTCTGGGCGCTCCTTCGTCCGCGTTTGCAGGAGCACGCGGCCGTCTTCGTTCCAGCCGCGGGTGACGAGCGTATCGCCGGGCCAGACGGGTCGGCGGAACTGGCCGGAGAGCCTCTTTAGCCGGGACGGGTCGCCGTCGCAGCATGCATGCAGCACGGCGCGACCGGCGAAGCCGTAGGTCGCCAAGCCGTGGAGGATGGGCTGACCGAAGCCGGCCTTCTCGCCGATTTCTGGGTCCGCGTGCAGCGGATTGAGGTCGCCGCAGAGCCGATAGAGCAGGGCCTGTTCCGGCGCCGTGGTTTCTTCCACCTCGAAATCGGGGTCCCGTTCGGGGACGCGGTGCTTTTCCGTTTTCGGCGGGCGCGGGCCGTTAAAGCCGCCGTCCATGCGAAAGAGAATGCCCCATTCGCTCTCGCAGAGGAGCTCGCCGCTTTCGTCCCGCGTCTCCGTAGTGAAGACCGCTTGGGCCATGCGCTTTAGGTCGTAGATCCCCTGAACCGTTCCGACGGTCGTTAGCTTGCCCGATGACGCGAAGGGACGGTGCAGCGTGATCGACTGGCTGCCGTGCACGACGCCGAGCAGGTTTCCGCCGGTGATCATGAAAAGCTCGGCGCAGACGGGAAAGGTCGGGAGCACGGCAAAGGTCGGAAAGACCTTCGGGCCACGGCCTTCAAAGAGGAAGTCGAGCTCCGCCTTCTTGGCGCCGATGCCCAACGCGTAGAGCACGGCGTCCTTCCAGTTGTAGGTGAACTCCAAGGGCTTGGTGGTCTTGCCCACCGCATCAAGATTCAGCGCCATCGCCGGATGCTGACTCAAAACGCGGAAATTCCAAGGCCTTTCCCGCGCCTCGGTCGAACTTGACGCCTTCCACGCTGCACGCCGCGTCGGCGATCTACGCGCCGTTGGCTTTGACGCCCTGGGCGGCCTTCGCAGCCGTGTCTTCGACCCGTCGCTCGCGCGTTGCTTGGCGCTTTGCGCTCTTGATCCACCATAAAATGCCCTTGCGCGACGAGGGGCTAAAGTCGTCCCAGTTGGCGCGGGCCTTGTGGCGCTTGAGTGCGGCAGCAAGGTCTGGGGGCACGACGAGATCTTCGACCTCGTCGTACACGCTCCAGCTGCCGTCGGCCTTGGCGCGATCGATGACTGCCTGCCCCGGCGGCATGATGGCCTTGGCCTTTCGAAGGGCGGCGATGTGCGTCTTGTTCGCCCGCGACCAAGGGCTTCCTTTTCGGCGCGGCGAGATCAGCAGCAGGCTTCGCCGTTCGTCCAGCTTGCGAACGTGGCTGTCGATCCAGCCCCAGCGCAGGCATGTTCGCACGACTTGTTCGTAGGGCACGTACCCTTCGCCCTCGGCTTTCTTCAGGCGCTCGAGGAACACCGATTCACGCTGCGCGTGGTGCGCCTCGAGCCAGCGGTCCAGGTCGTCGGCCGAGAAGATCGGTACGTGCGCGAAGTCCTTCACTCGATTTCGAGGCGCGTGCCGTAGGCGGACATGCGCGCGGCCTGCTGGGCCGCCTCTTGAACGGCGTCCGAGCCCAGCCGGCCATGACGTTCGCTGAGCGCCTCACGAAGGCGGCGCATGTTCTCCGGCCCGATTCGCCGCTGGAGCAGCTCGCCAGCGTTCGCCGGGACGCCGTCCACGGTTACGACGTTGGGTGCGGGGCCTTCCTCGCCTTCGGGCGCTTCTTCACCGGCAAGCTCTTCTCCGGTGGGCTCTTCAGCGCCTTGTTCGCCGGCTTCGGTGTTCTGCGCCTCGTACGCCAGGGGCGCGGACTGGTTGCCCGCCTCGTCTTCCGCCACGACGCTGACGCCGGTGGGATCGCCCTCGAAGGCGAGGGTCTGGTCGGCGGTTTCGCCCAGCGGCTCCGCGCCTTGGCGCACGATGTAGCGGGCCACGGCGGTGCCGTCGCGCGCCGCGTTCCACTGAAGCTGTCCGTCCCGGTGCACGACGACGGCGCTCGCGGGCCAGGAGGGC
>JBCCRV010000473.1:0-6071 GCA_039201085.1 Myxococcota bacterium
CATCTTCCGCCCGAAGCCGAACCAGGTCGTCTGCCTGCACCCCGAAGCCATCGTCGACAAAATCGCCTACACGCTGGCGAACCCCGTCTCGGCGGGCGCCGTGCGCTATCCGGAAGAATGGCCAGGCCTGCGCAGCCGCATCGCCGACATGGGCCGCACCACCTGGAAGGGCGTCGGCAGCAGCTCGGCGTGATCCGTCGCCGGATTTCCTCCTTCTTCAAGATCAACTCGGTTCCGGTTTTCGGCCTACGCCCCGCCCAGTACGCGCCGCGTCACATCGATCGGCGACCCCATGTCGAGCGGACGGCACGGGGCCAGTGCCATCTTCATGGACACCGCGTGCAGATCGTCACGCGGGCCCCATCCATGCACCGTCCGGCTGGCCGCCCATTGTTTCCGCTAGCGATGAAAAGGAAGCAGCCCGTGTTCCGGGTTTGTTGTGGACGCCCGTTGGCGAGTCCGCTAGCGCTACGGCTATGGGCGTTCGAACCTTGGCCGTGTTCTTCGTGGCGCACTTGAGCGCGTGCTATTCGTCGCCGCCGAGCCCTGAACCCGAAGCGCCCCGTTCGACGGGCCATGAAGCGCCCGCGCCGAGGCACGAATCTGCCGTGCCGGCCAGTGAAGCGCCTCCATCGGACGCCGAACCCATAACACCGGAGACTGCATCGAACGGGCCGGCGCCAATCGCTGCGGGAACGTCTGTTCCGTGGGCCGTTGCATCGCCCGCATCCAATCATGTGCACGATCCCTGGAGCTCCACCTCGCTTCGATTCAACCCGGGGCAAGCCGCGGCCCTCGCGCCCGACGAAGCGACCGTGAGCATGGAGCTTCAGCGCCGCACCGACGAGCTCGCCGCCTGCGAAGGTCCGCAAGACGGTCCCTACGTCCTGCGCGAGTTACGCAACCCCTGCATCAACGCCTTCGTGCAGTCCCTGGATCCAAGCGACGCCTACCACCTGGTGGTTGTGTGGGAAGGGGGTTCGCCGACGCAGCATTTCGCCCTCCGTCAGGACCGAACCCACCATGTCAATACCCCGCTAAACGCCGTCACCCTAGGCCCTCGGGGCCCTGAAAGCGGCGCCCAAAACGCGTTTCGATTTCTCTTCCCTTAACATCAACCCGGTCGCGGCTTTTGCGAGCTGGCGTGCACTCGGGTTTGGCCACACGCATATCGTGCACATTGAAAACAGCTGCGACCGGGCGGTTCGCTGTTCTGTGGCGACGGATGTGGACACCGCACCCACGAACGTGACCGTGGCCGCGGGCGAGCAATCGGACGTGGCGACGCGTATCGGCTCGCCGGCGTCGACGTTTGAAGCGGTGGTGGACTGCGAGCTTCAGTCGCGCTGAGTCAAGTGCACGAGAGCTCATTTCTCGCCCCGCGCTACCTGGTGGTACTGTCCGCCGAATGGAGATCCCAACTGAGATCCCGAACCTAGGGGCGCCGTTTGTCCTTCCCCTCGTCATCGAAATGGGTGGCGACCACCTTGTCGCTCTCGACGAGTGCGGCCAACGGGTGGCGTGGGCCGGCGGGTTGGAGATCACGATGCTGGACGTCAAGACTGGCGTGGAGCGACGGGTGCCTTGCCGCCATGCGAAAGGCAAGGGTAGGTGGTTCGACTACGGCTTGCGCGAGCCGACTGGGCAGCTGGTTTTCCGTGGTGACTGCATCTGGCTGCACGATCGCCGCGTCGGAAAGCTGTGGCGTTGGGATCTCCATGAGGATGAACCCATGGTCGTCCTGGAATACCCGCCGGGACCTGCGGTGCTCTCGGAGGATGGCGGCACGCTGCTGCATATGGATGGCGATGCGGCGCGCAGGGTTGACGTCGTGACCGGCGTGTCCGCCGAGGTTGCCTTCGGAACTCAGCAGCCAATCGTCGCGCTGGGTCTTTCATTGCGGGGCGATCACGCCGTCGCGCTCACGTCACGCTCGGTTCATTGGCTGAACCCAGAAGGCGAAGCACGCACGTTCGAGGGTGTGCCGATGGAGCGCGCACTCAACTCGGTCGCCATCTCGGCGAGCGGCGCTCACGTCGTGGCGAGTGGGTCCGTGACTGAACGTCGGTCGAGCGCGCCTGCAGAGAGCTATCTTTGGAGCACAGGCGGAGACGCAGCCCCGCGTGTTGTGCAGGCGCGATGCGTCGCGTTCGTCGGCGAGCATGAGTGCACTTTTTTCTGCGGGTGGCGCGGCGCATACTCGCTCCTTCGCCTCGAAGATTCGGAGCAACTTCCTTTGCATGAGTTCGCTTCGGTGCGTGCGGTGTCCGGTGATGGATCGACGCTAGCGACGGTCAGCGACTACCGACTCGACCTTGTCGATGTCGAACGTGGAGAGCAGCAACGGGTGCCTGCGCACAAGTTTACGGTTTCGAGCGCTGTTGGGACGCCCCGCGATCTTTTCCTCGCATACGACGGTATGCATTTCACCAGCACGGTACAGGCGCTTGATTCGCAGGGCAGGCGCCCGCGCTCCTACGAGATACCGCGCGGCGGAAGGCTAACGCTAAGCGTGTCCGCTGACGGCGCTCACCTTGCCGTGTCGGGCGCCACTGGCGTCATTTTGCTGGAGACGGATAATCTCACGCCACGTTGGCAGGCGCTCATCAATCGGACGATCGGGCCGACGTGTTTTCTCCCTTCGGAGCAGTTGGCGGCCGCGGGTGATCGGGCGGTGCATTTCGTTGATGGCAGGGTTGGCAAGGCCGTGGGATCCGTGAGCCTAGACCACGACGTCTTCGCGCTTGCGGTGCTGTCGCACCAAGGCGATTCGCCGGCTCTCATCGCGGCGGGCGAACAAGGTGCGACGCGCATCGACCTCGAGACCCGCAAGGCGAACCCCCTTGCGTTGGGGGGAATGACGGTAGATGCACTCTCGCCGTGTGGCCGCCATTTGCTTCTTTGCAGTGCAGGCGAGCGTGTCGTGGTTTCGGTACAACGCGGTGAGCGCAGCGGCTCGCTGCAACATGTGCGCGACCGGGTAGCCGACTGGAGGTTCCAACGAGGGACATTCGTCGGCGATTACTTTCTCGGCATTCATGCCGAACGACGCGAAATATGCGCCTGGACCCTCGACGGAGCGCTCGTCGCTCGCATTCCTTGGCCGTTCAAGATTTCACACATGCGCTGCAATCGATATGGGCTGATGGTGGGTGGGCCCTCGGGACATCATGTAGCGTGGTCGCCGCGTAGGGATGCGCCGTCCATGCTTCGCGATGCTGCAGGGCCGGAAACAGCTGGGCGGACTTCGTCGGAGGTGTCGAAGACGTCAGACGGCGCTTCGGTCAGGGACCCGGCGGCGCTACGGGTTTCGCCTGCCGCCGAGCGGCCACGCATCGACGGCAGCACGCCTCGATGCCTCGACGGAGCTGGCGAGGTCGTGGTTTTTGGGAAAAACCACCTGATGGCCGTGGAGGTTTCGACTGGACGGCTGCTTGCAGAAACGCGACTTGAATCGGGCTTGGCTGAGTCGCTCTGCTTCGATGGAGGATGCGTGATCGTTCAGTCATCGCTGGGACGGGACTCGAACGAAGCGGCCCCGGTCTATGCGTGGGATCTCCACAACGAACCGGTGCTCATCGGCGACGTGGGCGGACGCGCCTTGGCGCTTTCGCGCGATGGACGCACGGCTATCGTCGATGGGCTGCGACCGCGCGATTCGCATGGCTACCTGAAGGACCGTAAAAGCCCGGCCCTTTGCGTTGCCGTCGACGTCGCGAAAGGCATACGGACTGAGCTGGGAGCCAAGCATCGCAATGACGTGAAGGAAGTCGTGATGAGCGCGAACGGTCTGCTCGCAACGGTTGACGGTGCGAAGCTACGGGTTTTCGGCCTCACGTCGTCGCGACCCAAAACGTTCGCAGGCCCGAAGGGGACGGTCCCGGAGCACGTCGCTCTTTCGCGCGATGGCCGCTACGTAGCGGGCACCTTCGCCTGGAAACAGAAGCCCCGCAACGGTGGCTGCGACCTGTTCGTGTGGGAGGTTGCATCACGAACACAAGTGCTTGCTTGCTCCGAGGTGGCTCACAGGACACTGCCGATTTCCTTCGTTGGAGGCACGCACTCACTCATCTATTGGTCCCCTTCTCCGGTGGAACCGCAACCATGGGACAGTAAAAAAGCAACGCTCAAGCACATCGGTACGCAAGGGTCCACTCCTCTTCCGGCGCTCGCCCGCGTGCGGCACGCTGCATTCAGCGACGATGGACACCGATGCGCGTTCGTTGCGCGGGAGATCACCGTCGTAGATCTTGAAAGCGGTGACATCCTTCTCGGGTCACTTTGATGTCTCTTCCTCCAACATCGGTCCGGTGAGCGGTTCATGGGCTCCTTTGAAGATTTCTGTTCCTCTTAACATCAACGCGGACGCGGTTCTCGGACACTACTCCTGCGAACATGACCGTTGAGGCGGGTGAGCGCTCGGATGTGGCGACGCGCATCGGCTCGCCGGCGTCGACGCTTCAAGCGGTGGTGAACTGCGAGCTTCAGTCGCGTTGGCGAGCGCGTGGATACACGATTGTGGCGACGCGTATGGGCGCGCCAGCGTTGACGTTTGAAGCGGTTATGGACTGCGAGCTTCAGTTGCGTCAGCAGCTGCGAGCGTGCGGATGCACAGCTTGCGCATGTCGGTAGGGCGGCTGCGTTGGATGCGTCGTTGGCGATAGCGGAGCACCAACCCGACGGTTGCTCAACGACAACTACTTCTCCCCACCGGCGACAACTGTTTCTCCCCATCGGGTGGGAAGTCTTCGACGCCCTCGTCCCCGCTTTCGCAACCCGTGGCCTAAGCCATGAAGAGCGCATCAAAGCGAAGCAACGCTACAAAGCCTGGCAAGAAGCCTACGACGAATGCCGCCGCCGCTTCTTAGAAGGCGAGCCAAACCTCCTCTGGCCCGCCGGCACCTGGGCGATGGTGGAGTACTTCGGCCAAAAGGCCGACTCCCCACTGAGCGAACCGCACCCAAAACACGACAGCGCGCCAGCTGCACCCGATGCAGCGGCGTACCGCTCCGTCCGTCGCCCGAAGTCGGAACCGTTTCTCCGTCTGGAGCATTCACTTCCGGGGGCTGGGTGGGCGGGAAACGCGTTCGAAAGAATTTTCGAGCGCGTTATGTCGTCGCGAAGAGCGAATCAGGGAAGCAACGTGGCGTGATCCGTCGCCCGATTTCTCTTCCTCTAGACCTCGATCAAGCGAGGTTTTCGGAAGAGAAGAGGATTAAGACTGAAAAGCCCGGTGTTGGGGAGTTGTAACCAACCACAACCCCGGAGCTTTTCAGATGAATCGAAGCATACGCCGCGCACTATCGCATGGGCAACGACGCGCGGAGCGACGTCGGCAGAAAGCGAACCAGCGCCGGTCAACGGGCGGCCATGAGCTTCGCTCGCGAGGACGGTACCGAATGTCGGACCGAATCGACGCGACGCCCTACGGCGGCGTGGGCCTCGCGCTACGAATGGCCGAGCGCTCCGGTTTGATGGATGCGATTGAGGAGAAGGTGCGCGTGCTGAAACAGCGGCAACCGTACTCGGAAGCGGACCATGTGATGAACATGAACGCGCTCTGCGGCGGCACGTGCCTGGAAGACATCAAGCATCGAAAGCACGATGCGGCGTTTTTAGAGATGCTGGGCACGCTGGGGATCCCGGACTCCACGACGGCAGGGGACTTCTGCCGGCGATTCAACGCTTCGGACGTGGAAGCACTACAGGACGCCATCAACGAAGCCCGGCTCCATGTCTGGCGAGCCCAAGGCGATGCGTTCGTGGCCAAGACAGCCATCCTCGACGTCGACGGCACCCTCGTCGAGACGACGGGCGAGTGCAAAGAAGGGGCGGACCTGACGTATAAAAAGTTGCGGGGATATCACCCGTTGCTGGTGACCTACGCCAACACGCAGGAGCCGTTGTTCATCGTCAATCGGCCGGGCACGCGGCCTTCGGTGGAAGGCGCGCCGGCGCTTCTCGACAAGGCCATTCAACTCTGCCGGGACGCCGGTCACACGAAGATTCGCATGCGTGGTGACACGGCGTTTTCGATGACGCGTTACCTCGACCGCTGGCACGAAGACGGC
>JBCCRV010000474.1:0-6068 GCA_039201085.1 Myxococcota bacterium
CGCGCGCTCGTCGTTGGCGACGTGCATGGCTGTCTCGAGGAGCTGCTCGAACTGATCGATCGGGCCCACCTGAACGACTCGGAAACGCTCGCACTCGTCGGAGACCTCTGCAACAAGGGGCCCGATAGCGCGGGCGTTGTTCGTTTTGCGCGAAAGCGAGCAGCGCTGGTCGTTCGCGGCAACCACGACGAACGCCTCGTCCGGGCTTGGCGCAAGGGCGGAGGCGGCAAACACGCGCTCGACGCGTTTGCGGAGGACGACGTCGCCTATCTCGAGGGGTTGCCCCTCACCGGTACGTTAGCGCAGCGTCCCCTTTGGCGCGGGCGCACGCGAAGCGTTCGCCTGGTGCACGCCGCACTTCGGGCGCAGGGGCCTACGCCCGCCGCGCTGATGATGAACGGACGTAGCCTCAAGGAAGGCGAGCTGAGCGCGTCCCATGAAGGTGAACCCTGGGGCGCTTCATGGCCCGGTCCGGAACTCGTGATCTTTGGCCACGACGCCGTAAGGGGGCGTCAGGAACATGAGCACGCGATCGGGCTCGACACGGGATGCTGTTACGGCGGCGCACTGACGGGTGTGATCCTCGAAAGCGGGAAGCCTGTCGAATGGGTGTCCGTACCGGCAAAGAAAGCCTACGCTCCCGTCCGGTGAGCGAGAAGCGCGAGCGATACCGGCTTCCCCAGCTTCCGGCGGAAGCGAAGTGCGTGGCCCTCCCCGTGGGCAAAGACGAACGCGGGCTCCCGATCGATGCGCTCGTCGTGCGAAAGGACGGCGTCCTTCACGCGTACACCAACGTGTGCAAGCACATTCCCATCCCCCTCGACTCGGGAAGCGGCGACTATTTGGACGAGCACGAAGGCGAAACGTACTTGATCTGCAATACGCACGGCGCGCTCTACCGACTCAACGACGGCATGTGCGTACTTGGACCGTGTTCCGGCGAAGCACTGGACCGCCTTGACCTCGAGGAACACGACGGCACCTGGTTCGTCGTGACCAAGTAGCGTCGTGACCAAGTAGTCCTGAGCTCATCCCCAAAATCGCCGTGGCCAGATTTTTGAGCAGGTTGCGCGAGGATACGGCCGCCGAACACGTTCCACCCGCGCCCTCACGTTTGGCGTGCGCGCACCAGCTTGTCGGGTCGTCGGAGCCTCCCAGAGCGGTGCGGGCCGCCGGTCTTGAAAAAATATGTCGTATGTCATATTAAAAAGCATGATCTTCGCCCGCCCCACGCGATGGCTAGCCATCTCCGCCCTCGCCGCCCTGTGCTTTGCTGCGGTCCCGGCAGCGGCCCAGCCATCGATCGCGTCCATCAGCTACCGCGAGACTCGGCCAGCAGACGTTCGACCCGACGCGATCACCCCCACGTCCTTTGAGCTGGGCATCCGTGAGTTCGATGTTCAGGTCACCGCGCCCCTCCGGGTCGGCGAGGGGGGAACGGTGCTTCTGCCGGGCCTTCGCTACGGACTCGCCGTGCCCGTACCGGAGGACGCAGAGCGAAGCTTCGGCGACAACTACCACGAGTTGGGTGTTGGGCTCACAGCCCTTCAGCCGCTGAGCCAGAAGTGGACGCTCATCTTTGGCGCCGATGTGGTGCTCGGCACGGACTTCCAAGATGTCGATGCGAGTCATGTTCGCGCCAGCTTCCAGATCGCAGCGCAGCATCAACGAAACCAAAAGCTCATGTTGGGCTTCGGCATCACCGCGAGCTACGCGTTGGGCGAGCTACTGCCCCTGCCCATACTCTCCCTTCGCTGGGAGCCCGCGGACTATTTCCGTCTCAACATCGCCATTCCTCGCTCCATCGACGCGACGTTCATCATTGCCAATCGCGTTGAGCTGGGCGTCTCGGCGCTCCTCGACGGAAACCGCTATTCGGTCGACAACCCCACCGTCGCCAATGTCGACGTGTTGGCTCTTTCATCGGCGCGCGTCGGCGTCACCGCCGGCCTTCGCCTCTTCGGAGACCTCTGGCTCAGCGCGACGCTGGGCCGCACGGTCTTTCGGCGCTTTGATTTCGAAGATGCGTCCGAGACCCTTGCGTCGCTCGAGCCGGAGAGCGCTTTGGTGCTCGAAGGATCCCTGGTCTGGCGACTCGGCGCTCCGCCCCCGCCGCGCGAACCGGAGGCACGGTCCGCCGACTCGCAGGCGGCGGAACCGGATTCTGCTGAGGCGGGGCCGGCGGAATCGGAGTCGCCGGCACGGAGTTTCCGGCAAGCGCCGAGTCGCCAGGAAGCGGAGCATTCCGAACTCGATTCGTCCGAACCAGCGAGTACGCCGGCGCACTCGCCCGATCCGCAATCGTCCGAGTCCGAAGGCGCGGAACCCGAATCGGCGGAAGACTCCCACCCGGATTCGTCGCATCCAGACCCAACGGAACGGCCCTCCTCGCAACCGGAGGTGTTGTGACGCGCAGACGGGGCCGCCCGCGGCGCGAAGAAGGAACCGTCATATCGCGTGAAGCGCTCTTGGAGGTCGCCGCCCGCGTGATCGGGGCCAAAGGCTTCGCCGGCGCGTCGATCCGCGCCATCGCCAAGGCCGCCGGGGTCAGCTACGGCACCGTACAACACCGCTTTCCGACAAAGCACGACCTGTTCAAAGCCATCGTGGATGACGTGCTCGTTCCACTCGTGGAGCGACCCCCGCCGGTGTCGTCGACCTTCGGTGGCGTCCTCAAGGCCCGCATTCTCGATCGGCTTGAGGGCTCAGTGCTTCGGCCAGGGCTTTCCGTCGCCATCCTAAGTGACCGCTCCGAAGGCGCCCACGCTCGTCGCGCCTACCTCGTGAACGCGACGGCGGAATCCCGTGAGCGCGAACTCAAACGCATGCAAGCGCTGCAGCAAGCGGGCTTGATGCGCGAGTTCGACCTGCGCGCTCTACTGGTTCTCATGGGATTGGCCGTCTCGTGCATCTCGTCCCTCGGCCCAGCCGTGAAGGAGCTTGTGGACATCGATCTTGAGGATTCGGAACAAAGGGAAGCGCTCGCCGCATCGCTGGCGGACCTGCTGCTCTACGGGATACTGCCGCGCGCGTGAGTTTTTTTGCGGCGTGTGTCGAACTGGCAGGCCCCGTTCCGTCTAGAAGGCATGGAACGCAAAACACCGCCCCACTCTCCGCAACGACTCTGGTCTGAACTCGGTGGCCCTCCGGTGCTCGCCCTCCCCTCGCGGCTGCCAGACGCGGATGCGCGGACGCCTCGACGACCCTCCGGAGCTCGGCGCTGGTTCCGACGCGGTAGCGCGCGATGATCGCGCTCGTCCTTCGATCGGCGCCCTCGCTACGCGGCGAAAGCCGCTGGACTCGAGAGGCGACCCGGCTGACTCCAAGGCAGATCCTCGGAGTGTTTCACCACAGCGGGGCGGCGGGTCAGCACTTCGCAGCCGCTGCGCGTGACGAGCACCGTATGCTCGAACTGCGCCGAAAGCGAACGGTCGGCCGTGAGTACGGTCCACTGATCGTCGAGCAGCTCGGTTTCGTACGCACCAATGTTGACCATCGGCTCGATGGTGAAAACCATACCTTCACGCATGCGCCGGTTGGTGAGCCCTTCGAGTAGGCCCACACGTTTGTTCGGCTTGTAGTGCGGGATCTGCGGCGGCATGTGAAACTTGCGCCCAACGCCGTGCCCGACGTAGTCGCGCACCACAGAGCACCCCTGCCCCTCGGCGTACTCCTGAATCGCCGTGCCGATGTCCCAAATGCGCGCCTTGTGTTTCACCTGTTCCAGGCCCACCTCGAGGCTCCGCCGCGCCGTTTCTACCACCAGCTTCGCTTCGTCGCTGGGCTCGCCGATGTAGAAGGTAACGCTCGTGTCTCCGAAGAAGCCACGCTCCTTCGGAAGGATCGTCGTGACATCGACATTGACGATGTCGCCATCCTTGAGCACGGTCCCATCCGGGATGCCGTGGCAGACGCAGGCGTTGATCGACGTGCAAACGCTTTTCGGAAAGGGCGCGCGTCCGCCCCCACCGCCGTAGCCAAGGGGCGCCGGGTACGCGTCGTTTTCCTCGCAGAAGGCGTGCACCCAATCGTTGATCGTGTCCGTGGTGATGCCCGCACGAATACGCTCACCCACCATCACCAGGCACTGGGCCGCCAGCGAACAGCTCGCGCGCATGCGCTCGAGCTGGCTCCCGCTGAGTAGTTCGATCGCCATCGCCACGTCGTACCAGCCCGAGGTAACGGGCGCAAAGCCCGCCTTCCCGGGAAAAATGGCCTTGATTGGCGCACCAAACGCCCCGTTTCCATCCTTGAGCCGAGGCCGCACGCCCCAACCTCGTCAATGTTGGGGCGCGATGGCCGTACGAATTGACCCCTGCACCTAACAACGCTACGACTCTCGACGAAGCCATGAGCGAGCCCAAGACCTACATCAATATCCCGGTGACCGAGGCCGAAGAAGCGCGCATCCGCGCTTCGGACAAGTTCTGGGACGGCCCGAAGCTCTCGGCCGTTGTCATCCTCACCCTTGGCTTTGCCTTCACGATTCTCTTCCTCTCGTCCCAGCACATTCTTGGGCCGAGCATGCCCGAGGAGACGTTCGCGCCGGGTGCCCTTACGGGCCACTAGCAATGCTGCGTCGTCGCTTCGCGACGACAGCACAACGCTCGCTGCCATCCCATCCCGGACCCCTATGCTTGTAGGGATGCTACCGGTCGGACGCCGATACGAAGCTGGTGCCATGCGCCTCGCCCTAGGGCGTGACACGCCCTAGGGCACCGCATCGTCAACGGGCGGAGGCACGGCTAGGTCCCGGCGAAGCTGGTCGCCGGCGCTCCGAACGTGCAAGCCGCCGAGAACCTCGAAAAGCGCTTCGCCCGTTTGCACGATGCCCGTGTCGCTCAATTCAACGGCGGATTCCGCAAAGCCCCCATCGAGCACGTCGGCGAGCCGAACGACCCGAACGCGCGACGTCTCGAAGGAGGTCGCGGCCGCCTCGAGCATTCTCTCCACCTCGCCCGCAACGACGCGCTGCCCGAAAAAGGGCCGCATGTGCCGCACCGTGTTCGGATACATGACGACCATCGTCGCGGCCCGGGGCAAACGTCGATGGATCTCGGCGAGCACGCGGCGCACGTTTCGCACCGTCCGCCCAAACACTTCACGGGCGCCGTTCGCAAGGCGCCCCAGCGCCGCCGGCGTCAGCTCTCGGGGCGGGAACTGGTCGCCGAACCACTGCACCAGGTCCGCCCCCCCGAGCGATACCACGACCACGTCGGCCCGATGTCCCCCATCCGTGGCTCGCTCAAAGGCCGGCGTTCCCGGCAGCCATTCCACGCTGGTGGCGTTCGCTTCGCCAAAGGAAAGGTGCTCAAAGGTCACGCCCGCCGAACGCACATGGTGCGCGAGCGCATCGATAGCGCCGCCGTTCCACGTCAGAAACGCATCGCCCAGCGTGGCCACCACAAGCTGCCGGCGCTCGATACTCCGCGCCGTAGGCGGCCACGTGCCCAGCCCCGCGGGCGATTCGCCCAGCGACGCGTACACCATAAAGTCCCCGATTGGCAGTCCCTCGAAACGGACGGCCTCACCGACCAAGCTGTCGAGCTCGGCAAAGAACCCGTCGCCGACGACGCCCACGGACACTGCGCGGTCAGCCGCCGCACGTGAGGCTCCGCGCCACGCAGGCGCGTGGGTCTGCACAGACAGCCGGCTGGTCGGTACGGACGCCGGCGCGACCACCCGCACCGACGCCCCGCTCCGGCACGCGCCAACGAGCAGCATGAGCGCGCCGAAGAGTGCCTGAAGCCAATAGGCGCGAGGGCGAGCAGCCGAAGCAGCGTCCTTCATCTTCAACGAAGCATAAGCCATGTTGTTCGGTGGACGCACAAGCGCGTCGGAAGTTGCAGGGCTTCCGCAAGGCTTGCGCGGTGAGGGGGCACAAAGCCTTCGCCATCGAGGGATCCCAAGAGACCCCGCTGGCGAACGGAGACTGCGTCGGCTACTTGGCGCGGATCAGCCTATCGATCAGGCCGTCGAGCGCGTCGTAGCTTGCGTAGACGATACGAATCGCGCCCTTTTCACCCTTGCCCTGCTCCACGCTCACGGGTGCTCCAAGGGCATGGGAA
>JBCCRV010000475.1:0-6056 GCA_039201085.1 Myxococcota bacterium
CCCCGAAGAGCACGCCGGGCAGCAAACCCAACCACTGCGGCGCAACTGGAAGTTCTGGGCCGTCGTTGCCGCATCGATCGTCGTCATCGGCGCAGGGGTAGGCGTCGGCGTAGCCGCGTCCCGCGACTCCGGTGGTGGTCCACGCTGCGCCGACGCCTGCTCCTTCCTCGACCTTCGCTAGCCCCAACGCGCGCACCCGCAATCGCGCCTTTCGCGGCGCGGTCCATCGCGCGGCCTTGAACTGCAACCGACCGAGCTACCATGACATCCCCGCTTACTTCATCGCGCCCCCTAGCGGCGTCTTCCACCTGGCTACGCCGAGTCGCTCTGTGCTGCTTTGCATGGCTTGCGGCCGCGGTCGCATCATGCGGCGAAAGCGGCACCCACGTGCGCGTCGCCCTTGTGTCCGACCTGTCTCTGGACACCCTGGCCGTCACGTCATCGACGGCCTCCTGGTCCGAGCCGCGCGAGACCGAGACAGCCGCCGTTGAGGAGCTCCTCGTCGCGCTGCCCGTCACCCTGGACGGCGAGACACTTCGCATTGAAGTCACCGGACTGGTCGATGATGCGCGCCTCGCCTTTGGCGAAGGCACTGCCGTCGTCCGCGCCGGGGAGACCGTCGACATCACCGTGGTTCTCGTCCCCCTCCCCTGCGGCGTCTGGTGCACCGAAGGCGCGACCCGCTGCGAGGGCGACGGGACCCGCACCTGCGCCCGCCTCGACGACGGCTGTTTCGAATGGGGCCCCGTGGTCCCCTGCAGTTCGGACACCCCCGCTTGTGCCCTCGGCGTCTGCACGGACACCTGCGTCGACGAATGCGCCGACGGTGAAACCCGCTGCGACGGTCCGGACGGCGCCGCACGCTGCGGGCAGTTTGACGCAGATGAGTGCCTCGAATGGAGCCCACCCGAACCCTGCGCCGGCGAAACCACCTGCAGCGCCGGCGCCTGCCGCGACACCTGCGTCAGCGAATGTACCGACGGCGAGACCCAATGCAACGGCGCCGGCACCTCCGTCTGCGCGGACCTCAACCGCGACGGCTGTTTTGAATGGGGGCCCGCGCGCCCCTGCGGCACGGGCGAAAGCTGCCAGGCCGGCGCATGCGCGCCCGTCGAGTCCTGCGTCGATGAATGCGAGGCAAACCTCTGCGTCGGCCTCTCCCTCGCCGAGTGCGGCAACTTCGACCTCGATCCCTGCCTCGAGCCCAGCCCAGGCGTTAGCTGCATCCCCGTAAACCTGTGCGACGTCGGTCGCTGCACCCCTGAAGGCTGTGACGCCTCCCCACGCGTCTGCGACGCGCCGCCGGAAACCCGCTGCTCCGATGATGCGAGTGCGCTCCTGACGTTCACGGCCACGGGCACGTGTAGCGAAGGCGCGTGCACCTACGACGCGACGGAGACCGCGTGCCCCTTCGGTTGCGAAGCCGGCGCTTGCCTCGGGGGCTGCGAGCGAATCGTTTGCGACGCCCCGCCCCCATCGCGCTGTAGCGGAACCACGCGCGTCTCCTTCGCCGATACCGGTTCGTGCAGCGAGGGCGAATGCACCTACGCGCGCAGCACCACCGAGTGCACCGCCGTTTGCGTCGACGGCGAATGCGCCGCCTGCGCGCCCGAGTCTTGCAACACCCCACCCGAGCCCGCCTGCCTCGATGACGATACTCTCACCACCTATAGCAACGGAACCTGCACGCTAGACGGTTGCCAATACGAACCTCTCAACTCCGAATGCCCCTTCGGATGTGAAGCCGGTGCGTGCGTCGCTGGACCGTGTGACCCCGCCGCCATGCCAGCCGGAAACTTCCCGATCTCGCTGAACGCGCGTATCGACCCGTCCCCGCGCGGGGCATGGGGGAACCAGGATACGCTGTGGCTCACGTACGCGACCGATGAAGCAGGGTCCACGCGGAACCGGGATGCGCGTCTTCGAACGGTTCGGTGCGACGGCACGCTTGGTGAAGAGGCGACCGTGAGCGACACGCCGGGGGCCATCGAAGTTCCTCGGTCGATTTCCGTATCGGATGACGAGGTCGTCGTCGCCTATGAAGACACGCGCGGACCCAACACGGTCTCGACGCTCCGCATATTCAACGCCCGCGGAGAGGCCGTGAGCACGGCGTTGCAGCTGTGGTTCAGTGGGATGGGTTCGTCGTGGCCGCAGGTCGGACCGGAAGACGCTGGCCTTCGGGTCACCGGCGTCACCGGCGACCGAATCTTCTCCCGTTGGTTACTCTTTCGGAGCGACGGCTCCGGCTGGAGTGCACTCGCGGAGTCGTACCCATACGCCGGTGAAGGGCCCTACAGGCATGTGCAGGTGGACCTTGGTGCGCAGTGGCAGGTCTGGGAACAGCCCGGTGACGTACGCACAAGCGTGGTCGCGGTTGAATTCGACGAACCATGGGAAGCTGGCGAGCCGTTTGTAGTGGACGCAGAGGCCCGAGCACCCTCGCTGGATGGTTCGCTGCTCACCTACTCGACGAACAGGGCGGGTTCGCTGGACGACGTGCACCTGCGTAATCTCGACACCTCGACTCATGTCACAATCGGCTCTTCCTCTGTGCGCGACGATTACTCGGTCGTCAGGGGAAGTCCCGACAACTTCCTCGTTGCTTGGATTTCCAATGCCGGGGAGCTTCGATATGTGAGAGGCCGTGAGGCAGGTGGTGAGTTCGTTCTTTCAGCCCCTGAAAGCGTCGCTGAAGTTGGCTACGAATACGAGCATGCATTGGAAGTCGTCGCGCTTCCCAACGGCGGCTTTTTTCTGTGTTGGCTGAACGCCCCGCGGGGAGAAAACAACGGGCTCTACGGCCGGTTCGTGCAACCATGAGCGGCCCTGCCGAACCTGAGGCGGGTTCGATCGATCGCGCCCTTCCCAGGGGCCCGAAGTCGACGGAGCCGTTCGAAGGTGAGAAGATGCGGGGCGTGACTGCCCGCTCGGTTGTGTTCGTTGCTTGCGGAGTTTTGAGCGTTCTTTTCACGGCCGCTTGCGGATCGTCGCTCGCGGGTGAAGACGCCGGGCCGGACGTGCGCAGCGACACCGACAGTCACGACGCGAACGCCGACGCCGCGATGGACGAGGGCGACGCGGACGAGATCGGACGCACCCTCGATCAAGGCCGGGGCGATGCATTCGGCAGCGACGCGGCGGTTGTCGGCGATGCCGTCACCGACGCGCCCATCGCGGAGGATGGCGGCGCCCCCATTCGAAGCGCATTTCCCGGCGCGAGCGGGCATGGTCGAGGGACGCTGGGCGCGCGGAGCTGCGCGACCGTCCCAGCGGTGTACACGGTGTCCGATGAACCCACCCTCCGTGAGGCGCTGCAGGCGTCGGGGTGCCGGGTGGTCCTCTTCGAGCGGAGCGGCCGCTACGCGCTGTCATCGAACCTTCGGGTACGCCAGCCCGGTCTGACCCTCCTGGGTCATACGGCCCCAGAACCCGGAGTCATGTTAACGGGGCGTACACTGCTGATCAACGCAGGCGAAGTTATCGTGCGGGGCCTCGCGATTCGCGGCGGCCGCGACCTGCCAGGCGGAGATACGCTGGCCGTCGTGAGCCGAGACGCTCCCATCGACCACGTCATCATCGACCATGTGGACGCCACGTGGTTTCGCGATGGCGCCTTCGACATCAATGGGGAGTCGCACCCCGTCACCAACGTCACCATTCAATGGTCCGTCCTGGGCGAGGGCGACGACCGACACAACCTTGCGTCGCTCGCCAACAATGCGACCGGGGGATCAATGCCCGACCGGGTCACTTGGTACCGGAACTTCTTTTTCAGCGCGAACGGTCGGACGCCGCGTCCCGAGCAGTTCGTGAACGCCGAGGTGATCAATAACGTGGTGTACAACTGGGGGTCCCGAGCCACGCAGGCGGAGCAAAACTCGCGCTTCAATGCCATTGGCAACCGCTATGTGGCGGGTCCCAGCACCCGTGGCCTCGAACGCTGCGTAGATGTGTCCGACGCGGAGGTGTCGCTCTTCGTTCGCGGCAACGTTGGCTGCCGACGTGAAAGCGACGCGCTGGACGAACTCCTGATCGTGTCGGGACCGACGGCGGGCGTGAGCGCCACGACCGCGTCCGCGCCCAATAGCGGCTACGACTACGCCGCCCTTCCGAACGGCCTCGACATCACCGAAGCCGTCGTCGAGGGCGCCGGCGCCTGGCACCATGACGAAGTGCGCAGGCGCATGACCTCGCAGTTCGGCGATGGAACGGAGGAGGGCCCGTTTCTCGAGGCCGATTTTCCGGACTATCCCAACTACGAAACGGCTCGCGTCGACCACGCGGCCGCGTTTGCCGCCTGGTTGACGACCGCCGCTTTGCCCGCCGATACGGGAATGGCTGAACGCGTCGTGCTCGACGGCCATGACATGCTGGCGGTCGAGCACTACGCCGAATCGCTGATTCGCTGATTCGCTGATTTGGCGGTTGGCTGATTCGCGGCTTCGCTGACTTGCAACGGCCGCGCGCCATACGTGTTCAACTCCCGTACGCCGGATTTTACGCCTCCCTGCGAACGCGCACCGGGGACTCGATGTTTGCTTCGACCCGCCAACGCGTTGGATTCGTGGGCCCCTGTCGGCGAGTTTGCCTCTGAGGCACTAACGAGGTGCGCGAATCATCCAAGCGCGCGACGCCGCAGGCTCGGGCGTTGCGCAGTCGCCGTAGACCAACATCTCCGCGTGCAATGGCGCGTCCGGCAGCGGCGTGCGTAGGCTGAACGAACGAGTCGATTCGCTCGAGGTCCCGACCTCCACCCGGATCTCGTCGACGCCCACCTCGAAGCGAACGCACTCACCGTTTCTCACGGACAGACGTTGGAGGTCCCCACGGCTGTTTTCGAGCGTCAGCGTCGAATCAAAGCCCCCATCGAGCGGATCGTCGGGACCTTCGGGAACGATCCTTTCGACCTTCGCGCGAACGTACATGGCCTCCGGTGACCCGCTCGGCGCGCCGTCGCGACTCAACCCGACGAAATAGTGATCGGAAGCATCTGCCAGCTGGAAGATGACTTCGCCGCCCTCGCCTGCAGGAACCCGTTCTTCAGAAATCGCGCCGGCGTCGAAGCGACAGCCGGCGCCGCCGCGCTCCGCAAAGCGAACGAGCCCGTCCCCCTCGACGGTGCCCGTCGCGCTCGGAATCCAGCGAACGTAGTCCTCCACCGGCGGACACTGCCAATCGAGCGCGGCGCTATCGGGCACTCCCTCGTCCGTGAGGACGGCGTCTTCGGCGTCCGGCGCGGCATCGGCCGAGTCCGAGGCATCCCTCGGAGCGGACAGATCAAGCGTAGGAAAGTCCGTGCGGATGTCGCTCGGCAGCGAAGCATCGACCGCCGCGTCCTCGCCGCAGTCATCGTCGACGCACATTGCGCAGGCTCCCCGCTCGCACTCACCGGCGTCACAGGCGCGACCTTCGGCGGCCCGAAGCAAGACCACGCGGGTTCCGCCCGTCCCGTCGAGCACGACCTCTGCGCACCCCGCCGCGACGATTCGGCACTGCCCGTCCCACGCGCGCCCCAGAAGGCCATAGGTGCCCGCGGGAACATCCTGACGAAGAATCGCGGCTTCCGTTTCGGGACGGACCACGACAAGCTGAAGGAGCGCGGAACTGGGCGAGTCCGTCACGTTCACGCTTGTGCATGATGGCACCAACGAAAGCTCGACGTGGGTCGCGTCCCGCCCGACACCGGTCGCAAACTGGGCCGCGAGCGTGGTTTCGCCGGCGCTGCATCCGCAGAGGCTCAAGAGCGCGAGCACGAGCGCTTGCCTCAGCCTATTGCATCGCCTTCGACCCATCGGAGCAGCATATGCCAACTGGCACTCGAGTGCACTTAGCGTCGTGCGTTAGCGCGGACAGCCGTCCCGGCCGACGAGCCAGTGGTTGAGGACCTCGTTGGGTGTGAGCGCACGCGTATAGACCGCCAGCTCGTCGTACTCACCACCCGAGCTTCGTCCTCGGTGACCGCCAAACTCGCCGTCGTCCGTCGGGTCAAAGGTTCCTGGGTAGGGGCCGCTGGCTTGTGCAACACCGTCCACGTAGAGGGTGGCAGCGCCACC
>JBCCRV010000476.1:0-6053 GCA_039201085.1 Myxococcota bacterium
GCGCTGCGCGCGCGCCCAAACGGGTTCATCGAGCACACCGTCGACGGCCACGCGCTCATCGGGCCCGAGCGCCTCGGCGAGCAGACGCGGCGACTGAGCGGCCGCATTCGTGGCCCACGCCCAGCCGAGCAGCACCACGGAGAACCCACGCAAAACGGCCACGACCGCACCCTTCTGGGGGATAGGAAGCCCAGGGTCAACGCCGCCGCAGCTCCGATTGCACACGAATGGCTTTTTCTTGCTATCGCTCCTGGCGTAGGAGCGACTCATGGCCGTGGTTCGATCGCTTTCCCCACTCATCCGGCTCGCGGTCCCGCTGCTCGTGGCGTGCGGCGCGAGCGGCGCGCGACCGATCGACCCGGCCCCCGCGCTGACGAATGCATCCGCCGAGGCGATCACCGCGGACGCGGAGCAGGACCTGGCCGACTCGACACCGCCGTCGGGTCTGGACCGACCGCAGGACCTGGATGACGCGCTGGCCGTGCTGCGGAGTGACCGCATCGACCTCTTTCGCGCCGCGATCGAGCGCTCGGAGGCGATCGGTGAGTCGGCAGAGGACGAAGACACGCGCCTGCGGGCGCAAACGATGGCCACGCAGCTGCGCCTTGCTTGGGGCGAAGCCGAAATCATCGTCGCGGACATTCTGCAGAGCGCGACGACGGCCATCGAGGCCGAGCTCGGGCGCGTCGCGCCACACCGCGGCGTTGGCCAACAGCGTGCGCGCCTCGAGCAAGAGAACGCCCAGGTCCGCGCGGCCGTTGTCGATGCCAAACGGCTATCGAGCGCCCTGCGGCGAACGGGCTCGCGACGCATTCTCGACAACTACGGCAACGTGCAGCGATACCTCGACGCCTTTCCCCAGCACTACCTCGCCCACCGCATCGCCGCAGACTTCTACCGACTCGTCGGCGATTGGGGCCGCTTCGACGAACAGGTCACCACGCTGCAAGACCTTCGTCCGGACAGCACGGGCCTGAAGTTCCTTCAGGGCGCTTCGGCCGCCATGCGTGGACAGCGAAGCGACGCACTTCGGTTCCTCGATCAAGCGATTGACGACGACCGCCTCTTCACCCGCGCCCGTGTCTACCGACTGCTCGCCCAGTCCGATCTGAGCGCGATTCAGGCCGAGCTGCGCTCGTTACAGGAAGCGGCCCCGCATCATCAGATCGTGTACTGGGCCGCGCCCTTGGTGGAGCAAGGCTACGTGGCCCGCTAGACCCAATGCCGTTCGGTTAAGGCGAAAAACGGAGTCTCGATGAATAAGAGGAAGCGTAAAGGGTGAGCGTGATGAGTGAAGCGTGGGCGTAAAGGGTGAAGAGTGATGTGTCCAATGACGGCCGCCCGCCAGAGTTTTGCGCCTCACGCTCACTCGTCACCCCTCACGCTCACTCGTCACCCCTCACGCTCACTCGTCACCCCTCACGCTCACTCGTCACCCCCCACGCTCACGCCTGCAAGGCCGGAGGCCCTTAACCGATCGGCATTGGGTCTAGATAGACCGCCGGATGCACTCGTCGCTGGCGCCTTCCTAACAGTCCACCGGGCGAACGTCGTAGGTCACGCTTCGCTCGCCTTCCACGATGCTGACCCGATACGTCTCGCCAGCCTCGGCGCGCCAGCCCATCGGTATAAAGCTCGTCGCGTTTACGTAGCCGAAGCCGCCGGAGGGATTAAGGGGCTGAATCATGATGGGCATGTCCTCGCCATCGCCAAGGCGCGTAACGGTGATCGCAACGTCGCGAAAGGACCACGCCGCATGAAAGGTCCACGTGTCCGTGGGCAGCCGAACGGGACTCGGTCCCGGCGGCGGAAAGGCAAACCACTCGGGACGCGGCGAACCCGAACCCGAACCGAACACGCCCATGCACGCGGCGCCACCGAAGGACGTGCCGCCCCGGTAGAGGCCGAGCTGCACATTCGAAAGGGGCGGGTGAAGGATCCAGCGCCGGTGGCCGATGGTGGTGGCGTTGCCGCGGTCTTGAACCCACTGATCGATCGCGTGGATCGTGCTGCGTGAACCCCACGCGATGTTGCTGGAAGCCGCGCCTTGAGCGCCCTCGGGCGTGAAGCAGGTGGCCGTTTCCGGCGGAAAGTGCGCGCCCGGGCCCGCCGGATTCCACGCGGACACGAGCGCACAGTGTTGGGCCTGCACGTGGGCCGGCGCAGGCGCCGCCGGGCCCACGCCGACGAGCCAGCGGTAGAAGTTGATGCGCGCCATGCCCTCGTCGATCGCCGAGGGCGCCAGCTCGCCTGGATCGCAGGTCGCATCCGACACGGTGAAACCATCGCCGGACGCAGCTCGCGTACCGTTCCAGCGTTCGCACACCTCCGCTTCCGAATGGTCGAGGGGGTCGCCGACCGGCTCCGGTTCGCATCCCTCACCAATGGCCTCAAAGCCCGTCGCGCATTCGCAGGTGCCGCTCACGCAAACGGCGTTTCGCGGGCACTCGACTTCTGCACACGGGTCCGGCAGTCCGAGATCGGGCGAAGCGGCGTCGGCGCCTGCATCAAAGGCGGCGAACCCGTCCGCGGAAGCATCGCGTATGCGCTCGTCCCGAGCGGCATCCTCCGTACGCTCGTCAACCGCGTCCAACGGCCGCGCGTCGACCGCCGTGTCCGCCGCAGCAGAGGCGTCGGGCGCGGTCGATTCGAGACTGCCTACACATCCAGCGGAAAGAAGCAGCAGCGCCCGAAAATACCCCTTCCGCACGGGTGCAGTGTCCCGTCGTAAGCACACTCCGTCAATCGGCGCGCATCGATTGTCCGCATTTCCGAACGCCCACTCGTCCGAATCAAGCATTGATACGCGCGATCCAAGCCGGCATCTTCGGGCTGTGCGTATCCTACCCGCCCTTGCCGCAGCGATGGTGCTGTGTGTTCCGGCGCTGGCCGAGGCGGAGCCCCCGACGCTTCGCTTGGGCATCGAAGTTCATGGCTCGTTCCTGACCAACCAGGTGGACCGCTCGCTCCTGAACGTGACCTTCGGCGGTGCGGTCCGCATCGGCTACCGCGCAGACGGCGCGACGTGGGGCGGCTACGTGGTCTTCGAGCAAAACGCGTGGCTCGCCACCGAGCTCGCGCGGCAGGTGGTCCCCGGCGTCCGCAACTTTGGCATCGGCGTCGAACGGATCTGGGCTGACGGGATCGTGCGCACGTCCTTGAGCGTCGGCCTTTCCACCCTTGCTTTTGACACGGAGCTTCACCAGAAAAACACCACCGGCATCTTCTTCGACCTTCGGCCGGCGGCCCTGCGCTGGGCCATCACGGACGCTGTGGCTTTCGAACTGACCCCCTTTCACCTCGCCGTCGTCGCTCCCGTCTTGGACGAGCCAACGCTCGTGAACGTGGAGTACCGCACGACCCTCGGTTTCGAGTTCGGCCTTCGATGACGCGCTCACTCGTAGCGCTCCTCCTCGCCCTTTTCCTCCCGCGGGACGTCCACGCCTACACCATCGCTACGGGCTTTACGCCGGGCTGCCACGAACGCATCACGGAGCGGGCCTATGACGACTTCCTCCTTGGCCTCGGCGGCGAAGGCGTGACCGTGCCGGCCGGGGGCGGCGAGGAGGAGAACGACGACGACGCCACCTGGCGGCGCGCCGGCGCCTTCCTCGTCGATCAGGTGGGCATCGACCCGGCGGACCTCTCCGAAGAGCAGTTCTTCATTCTAACGAGCCTGCTTGTCGGCGTTCGCTCACCGGACACGGAAGGCCACGCCGTGCTGAACCTGGAAACGTCGCGCGACCTGCACACGGACCCGACGCCGGAAGGTCAGTACGCCCATGCGCTGCGGGCGATTTCCGACGACGGCGAGGGCGCGGACCTGTCCGCTGTGTCGGGCACGCGGGCGCGCATCATTTCGGAAATGGCCGAAGCCGTTCGCCGCGTCGAGCAAGACGAACAAAACGTCACGGCGGCCCTCTACTTCGACTTTTACGGCGTCGTGGACGTGGAAGTGTGGGGCCCGGCCTTTCACATCGGCCGCGCCGCCCATGCGCTTCAGGATTCGTTCAGCCACACGATTCGCGACGAAGCCGACGAGTTTCGCACCATTCTCACGGTGACCAACTTCGCCGAAGCGGTTACGGGCACGCTCGTTGAAGAGCGCGACGGCCTTCCCCACTCGGTCAGCATGGACGAATGCGGCGAAGCGACAGAGCCCGTTGTCGAAGCGGCCACGCAAGCCACGCGCGCTCTCTTCGTCGCCGCCCGCGACCAGCTGCGGGGCCGCAACCCCGCGGCGACGGACGACCTCGTGGACGGATGGGTGCGCTTTCGCCCCGGCTGCAACGTGGCCAACGGCTTCTGCGGAAACGAACGCTGGCTCGAAGTGCTTCGGCGCGAACCGACGACGCCCTTTCTGTGCTCCGCGTCCTGGGGCGGCCGTCCCTTTGGCTCGAAGCTCGCGGACGTGCTCGCGCGGGCCGTCGTGGCGCTGGCGTTCCTGCGCGTCATGCGTCGGCGAAGAAAGAAGGGGGCGACATGATCCGAGCGTTGGCCATCGCGGTTCTCCTCCTCGGATGCATCGACCCCGCCGACGTCGAAGACGGTGAAGGTCGCCGTCGCGAGGCGCGTCGGGCACTCTTCGATCGACTTGAGCTCTCCGGCGGAGCGCGCCTCGGCGTGCCGATCATCCCGGACGGCGGACCGTCGATCGTGTCGCTGCGAATGCCGCTAGGCGTACGCGCCGGGCAGATTTTCTCCATCGGCGTCGCGCGGGCAGATGGCGACGTCGTGGCGCTCCATATCGGCGTTGACGGCGCAAACGCAAACCTTCGCGCAGAAACGCGCAACGGCGAAGTGCAGGGGTTGATTCGCCTTCTGAACCACGTCGACGAACCGTCCACCACGGTGCGATTGCTCGTGGCAGCGGAAGACGCGAGCGGGCGCATTGGAACGCCCCTCGACGTGCCCTTCGACGTACGCGAAGGCGGCGGCACGGCGGCCGGCAACGCCGCACAGCTCTTTGTGGGTGAACCCGCGGCGGTGGAGGCACTCGACCTGGCATCGGATCTATCGCTCATCGCTGGCGACGCCGAAGGCGTCGTCACCAAGTGGGAAGACAGCGAGCGCACCTTGCGCGTGCAGGTGCACGCAGGGCCCGTCTTCGACGTTCGACGCGTAGGCGAACGCATCGTGTCGGCGGGCGCCGATGGGCGCGTGGTCGCCCTGCTAGGCGAGGACGTTCTCTGGGAGCGCGCCGTGCACGAAGGCCCCGCCCGTGCCCTCGACGTGGCGGGTGATCGCATCGTCTCCGGTGGACGCGACGGCGACCTCGTGGTGCTTTCCGCGGAAGGAAACGAGCTGCTCCGGGTCGGCCTCGACGGGCCCGTCGTCGATCTCGATGTCTTCGACGATGGCGAGCGCGTCGCGGTTGCGCTCGGCCGCGGGTCCCTCGCCGGCGGCCTCGCGATCCTGGAACTCGACTCCGGCAACGTGCTTCGTCGGGAATCGTTCCCGCTCGGCGCCACCGCGGTGGCAAGCACGGGCGAGACCGTGGGCGTGGCCGTGGGCGGGGGCGAAGTGCGCCTCCTTGCCGGCGACGAAGCATCGACCTTCTTCATCAACGCGGACGACGTCATCGAAGATCTCGTCTTCAGCGGAAATGCGTTTGGTGCGATGACCCTGGACGGCCGTTTTGTGTTTTGGAAGCCGCGAACGCTGGAAGTTGTCGTCCGCGAACGATTCGAAGACGAGACCTTTGCGCTTGCAGCGCGCGACGGCTCGATCGCCTTTGGTGACCGCCGGGGCGCTATCTGGCTCCTTCGGGACGTGGACGGGCCCGACGAATGAAACCCGTTCTCCTCGCACTGGGCTTCGTGGCCTGCGCGGGCAGCGCAAGCGCCCAGCTTGCCCGTCCGGGCGACATTGCGCGTTCGCTGGCAACGGCGAGCGAACGTGTTCAGGCGCGCGACAACGGCTTCATTCTTGGCCTCGATGGAGGCGCGTCGATACTCACGGCGCTGGCCGAAGATTCGAACCGTTCGCTGACCATTCAGTTCAGCCTCTACGGCGGCTATCGCTATCAAGACTGGGGTTTTCTTATCTTTGCC
>JBCCRV010000477.1:0-6044 GCA_039201085.1 Myxococcota bacterium
CGCGCGTTGGGTCCGGGCTCGCGGCGGATTCGCGGCCGGCGCCTTCACCTTCGGCTTCGCCCTCCGATTCACTCGAACCTTCCGCTTCGCCTTCCGCCTCACCGTCTGCGTTCGCTTCGCCTTCCGCCGCTTGCATGTGCGGTACCGCTCCCGAGGTCTTGAGGATGTGGTCGGGATCGCCGAGGAACTCGAAGTGCATCGTGTCCTGAAGGCGGTCCCGTCCGAGCCAGTAGAAGCCGAAGCGCTCGAAGACGTGCACCCAGCACGGCGGCATGCTCATGCGCTCGTAGATCGACTCCACCTCGCGCTGACAAAGCGGGTGGTCGCCCCACTGAGCCACGCACATGCAGCAGGTATTGAGCTGGGGATCGATGTCGATGGCGATGCCGTAGACGTGGTTGCTGACCTGGCTGTTGTGGTACGTGTTGCGGGTTCGAATTCCGCTAAGGCGCACCGGTTCGTAGTTGTCCTCGGCGCACTCGACGCGAATCTGCTCCTCCACGCAGGCAAGGGCCGGCAGGATCTTTTGGTTCAGACGAACGCGAAGACCCATGAACTCGGTCCGCTCGGCGTAGTGAATCGGCGGGTTGTCGTTCCAGGCGGCGCGGCCGAAACCTTCGAAGTGGCCGTAGTTCTCCGTACGAAAGCGAACGGCTTCGGCCTGAAGGCCGCGTCGCCGGCGCTGCTCCTCGGCGGGCTGGGTCCAGCGCGGCAAGAAGTTCTCGCGCACGAGTACGGGAATCGGCCCCTGATAGTTGCAGGCCGTTTCGTTCACCGGGAGGGGCGGCGCGTCGTCCGGAACTGGGGCGCGTCGAGGGCGGGGGCGCTGACCGGGCGCGGGACGGCTAATCGAAAGCGCAAGGGCGCCGCCGATGAAAACAAGAACCAGGCGCGGCCAGCGCCGAGTGCGATCACGACCCATGGCTCGCTCCTTAGCCCATCGATCCGCGCAAAGCGAAGCGATCGCGTCAACGGCCGGAGTCCGAGGCGTCCTCCCGCATGCAGGGCGCCTAAGAGCTTGCCTCGGTCCGTCGCGCCCGATCTGGTTTATGCGCCATCGCGCGCGACCCGATCCCGCATCTCTTGGGCTTGGCGCTCGCGGTCGTTTCGGCGCACGAAGTGACCCGTGCCGCGCCGAGCCGCTTCGCGCTCCGCCGTGGATTCCTCCCGGTAGCATTCGAGCTTGCGGCTTTCGCCCTCGTAGACGCAGTAGGGCGTGACGAGGTAGCGGTTGGCCTTCTCGTAGGCGTTAAGCGCTTCGGCGTACTCGCCGCGTCGACGGTGATCGCCGCCGACGAAGCGGTAGTAGTCGTAGCGGACGGACGTGGCCGTGAGCGAGATGAAGGCAAAGATGGCGGCGGCGCCGAAGGCTACACCGAGGGGGCCGCGCTGCGTTCGGCGCCGGTGCGCGAACACACCCACAAAAAAGAGCACGGCACCGATGTAGAACGCCGCGCCCAGGGCGCCGGGGAGATCCACCTCCATCATGAGTACGGCCGTGATGAGCGCTCCAACGGCGAGCGCGACGTACTGGCGAGGACCGGTGAGCGCCTTGGCGAGCGCATCCGACGCCTTTGCCATTGCGGGTGCGATCGCGGCGGCCGCCGCTTCGATGGCCGAGCGCGGCGCAAAGAGCACGACGACCACGGCTAGCATGTAGTAGCTGAACCAGCCGATGCTTAGGCCCATCGTCTCTGCGCCGACGTGAAAGCTGAGCGGTGCTAGGGCGAGGGCGGCCAGCCAGCTGCGGCCTTTGCGATCCTGCGTGCTTGCGAGAAGAAAGGCCGCTGCGCTCACCAGCTGCACCGCGATGGCGCCCTTGGCCATCACGGACCAGAACGTTGCCGCGTCGACGGCGTCGAAGGGTCCCATACCTTCAAGCGCGCGGGCCTTGAGGGCGTCGAAGGCTTCCGAACGGCCGATGCGGCTGAGCGCGTCGCCGTTGCGCCAGTCGGGACTTAGCTTGGTGACGGCCGTGTAGAAGTAGACGATGGCGCAGGTGACCGTGATCGACACGTAGCCCCATGCGGGTCGGAGGACGCGGTCTTCACTCGGCGCACCTGCTTCGCGCTCCCGGCGCAGGAGCAGTGGCCCGATGAACCCAAAGAGCAGCATCGAAGCGCGGGCGCCGCCAAGCAACGTGTCGTCCGTGAAGAGCGCGCGCAGCGGCGTCGGCAGATCGACGAGGCCGGCCAGGACTTCGTAGCTGCCCCAGAGAAAGAACGCGCCGCCGACACGCGACGCCGTGCTGTGTTCGTCCTTGAGTGCGCTGAGCCTTTGAGCGCTCGTCAGCGGAAAGAACACGAAGGAAAAGAGGAGCAGGCTGATGAGATAGTGGTGCTGGTAGCTGTCGAGCATGCTCATCGCCCAGCCGTAGGTGTAGCTCGCGCAAAGCAGCGCCAAACCCGGCCGCCACGGGCGAAAGGCCATGGCAAAGGCGAGTAGCCCTGTGAAGATTAGCGAGCCCACATAGGTGCCCGCTGTGGGTGTCGGCAGAAGCGCGTCGAGCACGGAAAAGTGGGCGACGTTGAAGCCGCCGATGCCATAGCGACCGCCGTGCGGTACGAGATCGATCCAGCAGTCGAAGGCCAGAAGAAGAAGCGTGCCGCGCAGGAGCAGGAACGTGCGCGCCGTCGACACGGGACCGAAGACAAAGCGCGCAAGGACGCCGTGTGCTTCGTTCAGCGGCGGCGCTTCGCGCTTCGCGGGCGTCGGCGAAACCGCCGATTCGGGCGCCGAAGCCTTCGCGCTGCGCCGGCGCTTTTTGCGCTTGCTCATTCTCCCCAGGCCTCCGGGTCGGCGATAGCGCCGGAGTCGCAGGTTTCCACATATTCCTGGGGTGGCAGTGGCTCGCCCTGAACGTCGCGGCACTGGTTGATGATGCGCACGCTCTCAGCGCCTTCGTCGCAACGGCGATCGAGAAAGGCATGGGCCACGCTCTTTCGGTTTCGACCGAGGTGGTTGATCCACGCGTTGTGGATGAGCAAACCGAGTTCGAGCGGCGTCTCCACGCCATCGCGTGTTTCGAGTGCTTGCGTGCTGCAGCCATAGAGTCGGATGGCTGAGAACATGCGCCACGCAAAGCGCTCGTCGTATTGATCGTCGCGCATGTAGTAGGTGAGCGGAACCACGAGCTGCAGGATCACAAAAGCGATAAAGACCGCGTAGGCGGTCGATCGCTTCAGCGGCTCCTCGCTATGTTCGTCTTCTGGCTCGGGGGCAGCCATGGTGCGATCAGAGCACTCCGAGGCCGCTGCGACAAGCCCGAGCGCCCGCGAGGCTCGGCGGGTGCGGAGGATTCCGGCGCGCGGGCGCTTGTTTCCCGCTTTGAAGGCGCCACGCTTTGCGCATGCGCGTTGGCGTGAACTTGCCGTGGTGGGACTGCGGCCATGACTTCGGGCCCCATCCCGAGCCCTGGGACGACGGCGAGGCGCGCGACTGGACGGCGCGTGCGCGTTCGCTTCGAAGGGCCGTGGGCCCAACGGTGCAGACGGTGCGCTTGTGGATTTTGGGGGGCGGCGTGAACCTACCAGAAGGGCCGAGCGGGTCCCCGGAGGTGCACGAGGGTCCCCTTGAGGGCGCGCTCGCCGTGCCCCTTCCGCGCATCGTTCGCCGCGGCCTGCTGCGCTGGGGCGGGTGGTCGAACGAACAGCTTCGCGCGCGGGCGCTGCGGCCCCTAAGCGCTGCGTTCCTGCAGGACTTTCGAGCCTGCCTCAAAGCGTTCCGGAACGAGGGCTTTCGCCTGATGCCCGTGCTGACGAGCTTTGAGTTTTTTCAGCCTGTCGAGTGGCAGGGGGAGCTCGCAAGCGGTGGGCGAAGCGCTCTCGTGTTCGGTGACGGCGGGCGTGAGCGTGCGCAGATCGATCGCTTCTTGGACGCGACCCTTTCGCCCCTGCTCGACGTGGCCAAAGAGTTGCCCGACGCGGTTGCAGCGTTCGACCTCGTCAACGAACCGGACTGGGCGACCCGGGGCGGACCGCTGCATGTCCGCGTGGATGCGGAGGGCTACCGCATACTTCCCAAGGGCGTTGAGGCTTCGGCCATGAGTGCATTTTTGCTCGAAGGCGTGTCGCGCATCGCCGGCGCCGGCCTTCGGGCCACCGTTGGGTTCAAGGTCCCGGACCCCGGTTGGATCGACGCTCGCCTCCGCCGTCAGCTTATCCGGCTGGGCGCTCGTGGCGAGTACGTCCATCAGCTGCACCACTATCCGAGCGCATACGAGTGGGGGCGTCTTCGGCCCCATCGCTCCTTACCTATCCAGCCCTGCATCGTTGGGGAGATGCCCACCATGCAAGGCCATCCCTTCGGCCTTCACATTGGGATCTGGCGTGAGCGCTGGGACGTTTTTCAGGCCCTTCGTGGCGAGCGCTATTTGGGGCGGCGCTTGGCGATCTGCGCCGACCTTGGCTACCCGGAGGCGCTGCTGTGGAGCGTGCATTCGCAGGACGTGGCAAGCGATCGCTCGGCGATCCGCGGCGCCGCCGAGTGGTTCGCGTGCCGGCCACCGCATTGACCAGCGTGGGGTCGACTGTCGCCCTCGATTCTTCGGCGAGCGCGGGAAGAACCGGTGTCGTTTGTGACAGGTGCCTCGCAAACAACGGGTTTTGCGGGGTACCGAGCGCGCGGAACGAAGTGGCACGCGCTGTGCTGTACAGCACGGCAACCCCACTTCGGAGATTCTCATGCGTACGTCCTTTTCGATCCCTCTTCTTCTCGCGCTCGGCGCATGCGGCGCGGACGCCGGTGCGAAGGGCGTGGAAGACGACATTCCCGCCGACGGTAAGGCGGACAGCTTTCGCTCGCCCACGGAGCACGGCGACGTGCGCTTCGACGTGCCCCAGACAGCCACACTGCGCGACGACGAGCGCTTTCACGCCTTTGAGTTTGCCCTTGAGGGCGACGCGGACATTCGCATCGACATCACGTCGAGCAACGTAAACCTCGACACGGTCGCGTACCTCTACCGCCGGGAAACGACGGACGAGAGCTGGGGACGCTACATCGAGCGAAACGACGACGCCGAAGACGGTCGCCTCACGTCCTCCATCGGCGGCTCTTACGGCGCGGGCCTTTACCGGATCATCGTGAAGGGCTTCAAGATTCAGCACACGGGTCCCTTCGATCTGCTCGTCGGGTGCAGCGGGGCGTGCGGTGAACCCGAGCGCTTTGAGATTCCCCGAGCCACGGGCTTTGGTGAGGGCTGCGCGAGCAAGATCGACTTTCTCTTTTCCGGTTCGCTCTTTTCGCAAACGGACTTCACGGTGGATATGACGGCGAACAACCCCTTGGAGCGGTTTGGCGGCAACGACCGTGTGGCGCTGGAGCTCTATACGGGCTTCGCCGGTGAGTACATCTCGCCCGACTACGGCATCGAAGAGATGTACGTCAGCAAGCAAATCCTCGAGGACGGTGAGATCCTCGCCGTCGATATCGGTGCGGACGAGGACACGATCTACTACGTGTTCTCGGACGAGGACGGCCTGCTCTTTTCCTACTGGAGCAACCAGTCCCCCGAGGTCTACTACTACTGCAACGACGAAGCGGCCCGCGACGGTGAGCCGGACTTGGATTGCGTTTCCACGCTTCTCTACAACGGCCCGCACGACGGCGACGAGCTCGGCGACCTCAGCGGCGTGATTCATCGCGGCAGCGAAGATTCGGAGATGGATCCGCGTCTGCGTGCAGCCGGTGAGCAGTACTTCTTGCTTCTCGAAGAGATCGAAGAAGACACGGACGAAGCCATCGAGCTTACGGGCTTCGCATGGGACTTGGGGGCGCAGATCCTCGTCGACGGCGTCGCCGGACAGGCGAGCTACTACGTCGTGTTTGAAGACGGCTGGACCTCCAGCGATCGCGTCTGGGTCGTTTCCGAATCGTACGAGAACAGCGACGGCACGAAGATGCTCTGCGAGCAGCACATCTTCTAATCCCGCATCGCGAACGATCGCTCAAGACGCCCGCAGCCGCCGCCGGCTGCGGGCGTTCGGCGTCGCGCGTCCTGCGTCGCGCGTTCTGCGTCCTGCGTCGCGCGTTCTGCGTCCTGC
>JBCCRV010000478.1:0-6042 GCA_039201085.1 Myxococcota bacterium
CGGCGGCGGTCGGCGCCTTCGCACGCTCGGCCGGCGAACGGCGGTGCGGGTGCGCGCGATCGAGCGGCGCTGGGCCGAACTCGAAGACGGCGGCTTCGTGCGCGTGCGCGATCTTCACCGTCCCGAGCGGCAGCCGGCGCCAGAAGACGCCACCACCTGGATCGACATCGACATCTCCGAGCAAACGCTCGTCGCCTACCGCGGCGAGACCCCCGTATACGCCACGCTGATCAGCTCGGGCCGGCGCGGCCGGCACCACGCGACGCCCATTGGCGAGCACCGCGTCTGGGTCAAGCTGGCCTTTTCGGACATGGACAACCTTCAGCGCGAAAACGTCGCGCGCAACTACGCCATCGAACGCGTGCCCTGGGTGCAGTACTTCGCCGGCGCCAACGGCCTGCACGCCGCCTTCTGGCACGACGAGTTCGGCCGCCGAAAGAGCCACGGCTGCATCAACCTCGCACCCCGCGACGCCCAGGCGCTCTTCGCCTTCACCGAACCGGCCCTGCCCACGGGATGGACCGCGATCTTTCCGCGGCCCGACGAGCCAACGACGGTGGTGGTCGTGCGTCCCTAGGCCTGATCAAGCGAAGCTCGCGTGATCGAGGCCTGGCGCCCTTCACCTTTCGCACGCGTTGCCTTTACGAAAGCGGGCCTCGACGGCTAACGCCTCCCATCATCACACCAAGCCCGCGCGCTTTTTGCTGCCGAAGAAAGGGCATACCAACGCAGGGTGGCGAGCACCCCGACCGCAATGCGGCATAAACACCTGATTGCAATGAGCTTTTAGCCGCTGCTTTGGCGAGTTGAGGAGCATCTGCTCCGGGCGAAGAATGGAGGTGACCGGCGACAGCGTTGCCGGCGCAAGGGCCGCGACGTTTGGTCGCTGCGTATTCCACCCCCACGAAGGCGAAAAGACGATGGACGCAAAGCTATTGGCAGAAGCTCAGGCCCTCCTTGGCGACGCCGGCGCCGCTCAGCTCGAAGGGCTCTTTGGCCGTCTCCAGCCCCCGGCGCTCACAGACAAACGATGGGTGGCGTCCAAGCGCTACTTCGACATGGCGTTGACCGAGTCGTCGCCGATCGCCGAAGGCGACGACTACCACGGGCAGTCGGTTCTTTTTCGGGACACGTACGACGAGGGCCTTCACTTTCCAACGTGCGAACTGCGAGTTCCCGTTTCCCTTCCGCACTCGTTCACGAACGTGGAAGTCAAAGCGACCTGGAAGCTTCAGGGAAGCGCGCTGATTCAAGGCAAGCAAGACGTGTTCATCTTTCAAGAGCACGTGAGCGCCACGCCCGTATTCGTCTGGGTCGTCATGCGCTTGTCGAATGACGAACTGGTCCTTGGCGTGAACCGAACGGCCAACAGCTATTCCGACATCGTCGGATTCAGCATCGCACCCTGAGCCGCTATCCATCGAAGCGCGAGCGAAGCTAGCGAAGCACGAAGGGCTCGACGTCGATCGGACCCAGTTCGCCGTCTTCGCCGGGCGTCTGCAAGGCGATCGCCAGCGCGCGCACGAGCTCGTCTTCGTCGTTGATCGCGAGCACATCGTCGATGGCGTCGCGGGCAAAGTCGCGGTCGCCCTGCGCGGCGTAGAAGACGGCGTCGTGGTAGCGCGCCCAGAAGATGCGCGTGCGCGTGGCTTCGTCGGCCTCGCCGAGTCGCGTGAGCGCTGCGCGCCAGCGCTGCCGCTGCTGGGTCGCGCCTTCGCGCCGGTCGTCCGCGGACGTGCCGGCGTTGAGCGCTTCGTAGAACATGCCGCGCGGCACCAGACTCGCGTAGAGCTCCCTCGGAACGCGCGGATCGAGTTCGACGAGCACGGGGCGTTCGCCGACGAGGTTGCGCACGTCCGAAGCGCGAAGGGTGCCCTCGGCTAGGATGCCGCGCAGAAGCGCGCGCAGCGCGGGTTCCGTATCGGCAAGCGATTCGGCCATGCCTGGGTACGCCATGAGCGGCACGGGCACGACGACCACGTCGGGCCGAAGGCGCTCTTCGGCTTCGCCGCCCCAGTAGCGAAAGATCGACTCGGGACTGTGCAGGATGAGCACCGCCCGCTCCGGCACTTCGCGCCGAAGCAGGTCGTCGATCACGTCGCCCCCGCAGAAGGTCGCGAGGCTCGCCGAAGCCGCCGCCCCGCGCGCGTTGACGAGCGATAGGAGCGCCAGCGCCGCCGCCATCGCGGAGCTGAGCATGCGCAGGCGCGGACGACGCTCCGTCGTCAGCGAGAGCACGACCCCCAGGGCAGCGCTGGCCGCCAGCGCCGTGGCCATGAGCACGAGGGCCAGATAGCCCAGCGCATCCGGATTGCCGCGCACGAAGCCGAGCCACGTGCGTGCCGCAACGCCAATCGTGAAGATCAGCGCCCAGATCACACCGACGCGGCGCGTTCGTTCGAGGCGCACGAGCACGTAGAGCCCGATCGCCGCTGCGATCAAGGTCGCCGGGTGAAGGCTCTCGCCGATCGCCACCAGTACGTCGAAGAGCCGATCGCTCGCCGGGAGCGGCACGCCGTCGCCCGTGTTCTTTTGAAAAGCCTGGGCGCTCACGGTCCAGTAGAAACGCGCGGGCGTTTGCGGATCGCCGAGCCGCAGCATCGGCGCCGCCGCCGCCCGGAGCGGCAGGTACGCGTACACGGCGGCGCCCAAGAGTCCGTAAAGGGCCGCCGCGCCGAGTGGGCGCACCCCACGCTCACGAACCCAGCGGCCCATCGTCGCCGCCGCCGCTGGAAGCATCAAAAGCGCCAAGAAGTGGTGGTTCGCGAGGCCCAAGCCGAAGGCAAAGGCCGCGGCCCATAGGTGGCGATCGTCGCCCTCTGGAAAGCGCGCCTCGAAGCGCACAAGGCACCAAAGGCCGAAGGAAAGGAGCGCCGCCTGGAGCGCGTACACCTCGGGCCGAACCGCCTGAAACCATGCGCCATAGGCGCCGGCGTAGAGCCAGGTCGCGCCGAGCGCGAGGGGCGCCGCGAGATCGGACCGAAGGCCCAAAAGCCGGTGCTTGCGCAGCGCTGCATAGAAGAAGAAGAGCGCCGCCAGCGCCGCGCAGATCGACGAGATGCACGCCACCCGAAAGGCCACGGGCCCGAGCGGCAGAAGCATCGCGGCCGCCGACACCATGCCGTAGAGCGGGTGGCCCGGCGGATGGGCGATGCCCAGGTCCGACGCCTGGGCGACAAAGGTGCCCGCATCGAGCCAGTGGCCGCTGGGCGAGGCGGAAGCCAGGTACGCCACGAGGGGCACGCCCGCCGCAAGGGCGCCGTAGCGGTTTTCCTGGCCCACAGGCGATCATCCGCCGCCCGGTGCGCGGACGTCAACTTCACGCGCTTTCCCTTTCCTGCACGATCGGCGATGATTTGCCCCTTGCGCCCAAGGGTTTGCGCCCGCGGGTGGTCCAGGCTGCGTAAAGGACCCTCCATGACCGACCCGAAGACCCCCGCCGGCGCCGTGCGCCAACGTTCCCGCTCCGGCCTCACGCGCTGCACCAAGTGCCGCCGTCATATCGTCGCCGGGCCCACGCCCGCCACGACCGTGTGCCCCTTCTGCGACGGCCGCGGCGGCCGGCGAAGCGCCCGTGGCGGCTTTCTCGCGGCCACCATGCTGGCGATGGCCTGCGGCGGTTCGGAGACGGCTCCCGTGGAAGATCCCGTCGCGCAGGAACAGAGCGAAGGCCAGGAAGCCACGGACGAAACGCTGACGAACGCCGAAGGCAGCGAAGAAGCGAACGAAGAAGACAACGCGGAGGGCGACACGGTCGTTTCCGAGGAGCCGGAGGTGGTGCCCGTCCCCGCTTACGGCGCGCCGCCCCCGGAGCCCGACGACGACTTCGAAGAGCAGCCGGCGCCGGACATGCAGCCCATGGCCCGCTACGGCCTCGCGCCGGCCCGCCGTCCGCAGGAGTAGATCGAGCGCTCGATGGAACGCTCCGCGGTACGCATCGAAGCCCCGAACGAACTCGTTCGCGGCCAAGGCCAAGGCGTGCGCTACGCCGTTTGGGAAATCACCCTGGCGTGCGACTTGGGGTGCCGCCACTGCGGAAGCCGCGCGGGCAAGGCGCGGCCGCGCGAGCTCTCCACGGAGGAATGCCTCAAGGTCGTAGCGGACCTCGCCGTCATGGAGGTGCAAGAGGTGACGCTCATCGGCGGCGAAGCCTACCTTCGCGAAGACTGGGATCAGATCGCCAAAGCGATCGGCGACGCCGGCATGTACTGCGGCATCACGACCGGCGGACGCGGCTTCGACGACGCCCGCTTGAAGCGCGCCATCGACGCGGGCGTGCGCGTGATCAGCGTCTCCCTCGACGGCCTACGCGAAACGCACAACGCCCAGCGCGGCACGCGCGACGCCTTTGACAACGCCCTCGCCACGGCGAGGCGCGTGGCGGCATCCCCGATTCAGCTGGCCGTCAACACCCAGATCAACCGCCTCTCGATGGTGGAGCTCGTAGGTCTTTCGGAGCTGCTCATCGAGCTCGGCGTGAAGGCCTGGCAGCTTCAACTCACCGTGCCGATGGGACGCGCGGCGGATCGCGCCGATCTGCTGCTCCAGCCCTACGACCTGCTCGATCTCTTCCCGCTCCTCGATTGGATCAAGCGTGAGAAGCTCACGCCAAACGGCATCGACATGTTTCCCGGCAACAACATCGGCTACTTCGGCGAGTACGAGGAGCGTTTGCGATACGGCGGCGCCGCGGGCACGCACTGGAGCGGCTGCAAGGCCGGCGACGGGTGTATCGGCATTGAGTCCGACGGCGCCGTCAAAGCGTGCCCGTCCCTGCCCACCAAACAGTACACCGGCGGGAGCGCCCTCGAAGGCGACGTGGGGGATATCGTTCGTGATTCTCCCCAAATTAACGCCATCCCGAAGCGCTCCCGCGACGACCTCTGGGGCTTCTGCAAAACCTGCTACTACGGCGACGTTTGCAAGGCCGGCTGCAACTGGACGGCGCACGTGCTCATGGGTCGCCCGGGCAACAACCCCTACTGCATTCATCGGGCCCTCGAGCACGAAGCCCAAGGCCTGCGCGAAGTGCTCGTGCGGACCAAAGCTGCGCCCGGCGAGCCCTTCGACCACGGCGCCTTCAAAACCGTCACGGAGCCCCTCGAACCCAAGACGGACGCCGCCATCCTCGGCGTGCCCGTCGAGTCGATTCTGCAGCTGCGACCGTCCGATCTCTCGCTCCGCAGCGACCACACGAAGCGACTCAGGCTCATCTGAGTCATGGACCGAACCGGAGCGGCTGGTCGATCGTCTCGGAGGCGAAATGGAGTCCACGCTCGTGGTGACGCGATGAGCTCCAGCCCCCAAGGTCAACCCGATGAGTAAGATCACCGACGCCGTCGACGCCGCCGAAGCGTCCGAGTTGGACATGCCGGGGGCCATTCGCGCGGGCGGGAGTCCCGAGTGGGACGCGGAGCTTGAACGCGGCGCCACCGCCGACGCGCTGCGCCTGGGCGGCGCGCCGCCGACGCTCTACGTGCCTCGCCCGACGCCCGAATCTGCGGGGGACGCGCACTTTCGCGGCCGGCCATGCTTCGGTGTCGCGCCCCATCAGAGCGCCCTGCGGCGGCTGGAAGAGTTCATGATCTCGGACCTTCCCGAACAGCAGGTGGTCGGCCTGATCGCCGCGTCACAAGAGTCGTTTCCAGCGGAAGGCGAAGCGGCGCTCGACGCCATGGAAGCGCGCGCGCAAGCGCTCGCGGGCGACTGGTCGAAGGACAGCGGCGGCGCGGCCGTCATCGATCGCCACGGCGGCGCTGCGGTCTGGTGCGACGCCGGCCAAGTACCTGTGATCGTCTACGGCGCCGTGGCCGTCGTGCTCGCAGCCGCCACGTCCCACCCCTTGCAAACGCTGGTGCGCTTCATCGATCTGCACCATGTGGAGCCGACATGGGCGTCCACAGCTAGACCGCCTTCATCTTGAACTGAGCCTGCGGCGTTCGTCCTGTTGTTCGAGGACAAGGAACAACGACGCAGGAATGTAGGCACATTTCAAGGAGGCGTGACGCAGACATCGGGCGACAGGGTGGGCGAAGCAGGCTC
>JBCCRV010000479.1:0-6027 GCA_039201085.1 Myxococcota bacterium
CCGCCGGCGACCACCCACATCCAGCGATTTCTTCCGTGGTTTCGGCCCATGGGTTTGACGTGCAGCACGAGCGTATTGTCGAGCATGGGCGATCCGTCGACGTCCGGCTGCTCTTTGAGGCCATCGAGAAGTTCGGCGAAGAGGGTCGAATGCATCTGCTGTACACGCACCGCCATCCGCCGCGCGTCGGCCTGCGAAAGGCCGTCCGATCCGGCGCCGTCCTGGCCGTCGAACTTGTGTGAAATGGCATGCTCGTTGAAGCGCGTGTCGACGCCGAACTCCGGCCACTCGGCGCGATTGCTGCCCTCGAGATTGCCCGCTTGAATGAAACCCACCTGCGTGTAGTCGCAGGCCATCGCGTCGATCATGAGACGCCCGTAGTCGCGCATTTGCCGCGGAACGTTGCTCGGGTCGCGCGCGCCGTAGTTGCCGGGAGCCTCGCCCAACATGCAGGTGGCGGCGGCCATCATTTCCGGATCGCGGATCTCTCCCTCGAGCGTTGCCAGGTGGCGCCGGTGCTCGGCAAGGCGCGAGTGGTCTCGGATCGGCAGCTCGCCTTCGAGGCGCGTGAGGTCGCCCCGCAGGTAGGCGAGCACCCGGCGCTGCCGCTCGGCCGACGTGTCGGGTGCGCCTGGCTCGACGGGAACGCCTCCCACAGCACCGAAAACGCGCGAATACGCCTCGCCCTGATCCTGAATTGGAATGAACGGTCGGCCCGATTCGGTGTGTGAGAGGTAGCCTTCGCCGCGCTGAAAGCCGTCGATGTTATGGGCGAGCCCAAAGACTCGGCTGCCCAGCGCTTCGGCGATCGCCTGGTCGATGCTCTGCTGGTCGGCGTGAAAGTCGCCGTCGCCGCCGGCGGCGCGTGCGGGCTCGTTGTTTCGAATGCCGCCGCCCGTGAGCATGACCACCGCCTGCTGATGGGCGCCGACGTTCTGCGAACCGCTGAAGCCGTCGACGACGAGCACGTCTTCGGCGTGGCGCTGAAGCGGTGCGAGCACCTCTACCACCTGGCTTCCAAAGTCGGCTTCGGCGCGCGAACCGCCGCTATGAAGCGAGGGCGGAAGCCAACCTTCGATGCCGCCCGTACCGCTATGGCCGACGAGCCAGCCGGACGCGCTCGCATAGATCAAGAGCTTCGGCTTGACGGTCCCTTGGGCACGTAGCCTTGGCGCAAGGCCCGCGCCAAGGCCGAGGGCGCCAAGGCCCTGGAGCCAGCGGCGTCGCGAAAGGAAGGGCGAGTTCATTCGGTTTCTCCTGGGGCGCTAAGGTCGAGGGCGTCGCGGCTGCGAAAGGCGTCGGACGTGGCAATGGCCGTGAAAAGGGCGCGGAGATCGCCGTCGCCCTCCATGAACGCGCTCGTCGCGCTGGCGAGCGAGCAGCCATCGCTCAGCGTGGTTTCGCGCCCGAGGCTGTACTGAAACCACTGGCGCGCAAAACAGCTGCGGGCGTCGCTGCTCTCCGCGAGGCGTTCGCCGAGTTCGCGGGGCGTGCTAAAGGCGCCGACGGTGCGCTCGTCCTGAAGTGAGCCACTGCCGTTGAGGACTTCGCCGCCTTCGGCGAAGTCCGCGCGGTAGCGACCCATATCGTCGAAGGCGGCAAACCCGAAGCCGATCGGATCGAGTCCGAGGTGGCAGTTTTGACATGGGCTCGTGACGAGGCGGTCGACGTTGGGATCGAGCTCGATGTCCTCGGCGGGAAAGCCTGGCGCATCGCAAAGAAAGTTCGCGCGAACGAGCTCACCACGATAGATCTCTGGCTTGCCGCGGTCGAGAATGGCCATCACCGCCGGAAGCGTGAGCAGGCCGGAGCGTTCGTCCTCGGCGAGTTCGATGCGGCCGTCCGCGTTCGGCGGCGGTGCGCCGTAGTGCTCGGCGATCTCTTCGTCCCCGTAGGTGTAGTTCGCCGTCAGTAGCTCGCGGTACGTACCCGACTGATGGGTGATGCGGTGCGCGAGGTTGTACGCTTCGGCGACGAGACGGCGGCCAAGGCGATCCCACGTTTCGCCGACGGGGGCGATCTCCACTTCGCGCTCGAGCATCAGGTACTGAGCGTAGAAGTTCTCCGTTTGGCGCCGGGCCCGCGAGTCCTCGAGCATGCGTTCGACCTGACGCCGCACGCCTTCCGCCTCGTCGAGATCCCCCGCTTCTGCGGCGGCTAGCAGCGCGCTATCCGGCGCGCTGTTCCACAGAAAGAAGGCCAGTCGGTTGGCAAAGGCGTAGGTGTCGAGGCGGGCTATGGCGCCGTCGACATCCGCAGCGGGCTCCGTGTGGTAGAGCACGCTCGGCGACGCAAAGAGCGCGGTGAGCGCCGTCTCGGCGGCGACCTCAGCGCCGTCGCTCTCGGCAAAGGCTTCGAAGAGCGCCACGAGCTCTTCGCTTCGCGCCGCGTCGAGGGGGCGACGAAGGAGCGGCGCAGCGATGGCCCCGAGCAACGACGCGAAACAGCCGCCGTCGGCGATCGCACAGTCCACGTAGCTACCGACGCGGGCCACGACCTCGGCGGCCATCCGCTCCGCCATGGCAAGGTAGCCGCGGGCGTCTTCCTCCGTAGCCGGCGTGTCCGAGCTGTTGAAGCCGCCGGTCCGTCCTTCACTGATCGCCGCGAGCCGATCCTCTACGCCGCTTGGGAGCGCGTCCAGCCCAAGACCGTCCGCAAAGACGTTCCGATACTGGGCCTGCGTGAGCCGGCGCATGGGCTGGCTGCTCGCCACCGGTGCGGCTTCGGCGCAGGCGTCGAGGTCCGGCGGGAGCGTGGGGTCTTCAATGCGCGGACCGGGTCCCAGGGGCCCTTCGGGGGCTGTGGCGCCAATCGAGCCTTGGCAGCCAAGGGCCAGCGCCAGGGCAGATGCGGTGAGCGTACGAGCGGGAATCGCCATGGTTTCACGCTGCCCGAAGGAGCAGAATCCGGCCGTTAACGAAGTGGCGCATGGCACCTACATGTAGGTATTTTCCGCGCTCAAGTGTCCGGTACGGGCACGGTGAACGCCACCACCGCGCCGCCGCTGTCGGCGTTCGTCGCCCAGGCTCGGCCTCCGTGGGCCGCCGCGATGTGGCGAACCAGGGCAAGACCGATGCCCGAGCCCCGCACGCTTTCGTCCCGGGGACCCCGGTAGAACCGCTCAAAGACGCGGCGGTCGTCACCGCTGGCAATGCCGGGCCCGCGGTCGCGCACGCGGATCTGCACATAGTCCCGTACCCGTTCAAGGGTCACGGTAATCGGCGTTCGCCCGCCGTACTTCACGGCGTTGTCGAGCAGGTTGATGACGGCGAGCACGATCGCCTGCTCGTCCACGAGCAGTTTCGGCAACTCCGAGCTCACGAGCTCGACCTCCAGGCCTTCCTGTTCGACGCGGTAGCGAAACGTCTCGATCGCGCGCGTGACGAGCGCTTCGAGGTCGCCCTCCCGAAGGTCATAGCGTTCCTTGCCGCGTTCGAGCGCGCTGAAGTCGAGCACGTTTTCGATCAGGCCCGAAAGGCGCTCGGACTCGCGTCCGATGATTTCCAGATACTGGCGGCGCTTGTCTTCGCTACGAACACGCTCGGACATGAGCAGCTCGCTGAACATGCGAACTACGCTGAGGGGCGTCTTCAGCTCGTGACTCACGTTTGCGATGAACTCGCCCTTGAGGGCGTTGAGGCGCCGCTCTTGCGCCGCGGCGTAGAGAAGCAGGGCTGCGCCGAGGAGAAGCACCAGCACGGAGATCACAAGCAGTGCGACGTCGGACATGCGCCGCGAACGCCCTTGAGCCTCAAGCCGTGGCGCTTGCTTGGGTGCGACCTGGAGACGCCAGTTGTAGAGCGTGGTGCTGAAGCGGTGACCGACGAGGTAGTCTCCGGCGTTGTCCAGGCTGGGTCCGTAGACGCGCCGGTTGTTTTCGCCAACGACGTTGTACTGGCTCTTGCCCTCGTCCGTCGCGAAGAGCTCGGCGAGCTGTTCGCGCACGATAAGCCCCACGTCATGGTGCACGACCATCGCATGACGTCGCCCGTCGATATAGCGTACGCGGTAGGCGAGGAGAAAGTCTTCGTCGGCGATCCGTACGTGCAAGTATTTCAGCCGGCCGGTCCGCAGCCGTCGCAGCTCAAGCTGTGGCAAGAGGTCGTCCGCAAAGACCTTTAGGAAGCGCCCCCGCGTTTCCGCGTCACCGCGGAAACTGGTGTGAAGAATCGCTGCGGTGTCGTCGAGCAAGACCACCGCGCGGACGGCTGGGGTTTCGTCTGGAGCCGCCCGCCGCCACGTGTTGTCGAGGTCCGTTGGGTTGGCGAAGTCGACGGTGCGAAGGGCCGTGTTGTCCTGGTCGACGATGTCCCGTTCGATCGAGTCCACCTTTTCGCGAACAAGAAGAAGCGTGTTTTCGGCGATGGTCTGCTCGCCGAGCCGTCGAAAGCGCGATGCGGTGGACCACGTCGTCCACGCCAGGATCGCCGCCGCGCCGATGATGGCGGGCATCAGCACGAAGTAGAGCAGTCGTCGGCGGTTCTGGTTCACGGTCGCATATCAGCGCCGTCGGGCGCCCGAAGTCGTTATTGTGACCGGAACGCTCGAATGCGCCCGCCGAAACCTCGCCACGGCACGGTGCGCGAAGCGGACATCCATGGGTCTATCCGGCCAAGTGGCTGCGATTCACGCCCGCGCCAGCGGAGCCTCTCAGCGTGTCCTGAGTGAGAGTGAGAGAGTGAGAGAGTGAGAGAGCGAAGAGTGGAGCGTAAAGAGTGAGGGGTGGTGTGTTCGATACCGGCGGCCCGCGGGTACATTTCACCCCCCGCCTGTGCGTCACCCCCCCGCCTAAGCATCACCCTCACGCGTAAGCTTCACCCCTCACGCCTACGCTTCACCCCTCACGCCCGCGCGTGTTCCCCAAGCGCATTGATTCCCCGTCCTCCGGCCGGTCGTTTAGAGCAGGTCGCAGAAGCGGGCGAGCACGCTCACGTTGTTTTCCGCGCGGCACTCGGGCGTTCCCTCGGGCACCGTCGCGATGGCGAAGGCTGCGCTCTCGCGCAGGTCGATCACGTCCCGGTCGTCGCCGAGGGGCAATGAGAAGGCCTGTGACTGGGCGGGAAAGAGTGGCGTCGTGGTGGTGAGCGTTTCGAGGCGCATCGCTTCCGTCGGCGTCATTCCTGGGCCGCGGTACACATCAATGCTAACGCCCGCTGGCAGCACGGACTCGCCCACGTTTCGCACGACGATTTCGAGCGCGCCTTCGGCACAGTTCGGCAGAAGCTGAACGACTACATCGGCGGCGGCGTCTTCATTGCCGGGCTGGCGGTTGAGACGAAAGTTGTTCAGGGTCTGCCAGTTTGGATCGACGCGGCTCGGAATTGTTCCGTCCTCGCGTACGTTCGTGATCGAGTAGGCGTGTTGGTTCCAAACGCGCCGCGTTCGCACCCAGTCGCCCCCAACGCTGCTGTAGATCCGCACGCCGCTCGTCGCGTCGGTAGCGGTGCCGGGGCTGCCGTCAGGCAGGGGCGTTCCTTCGATGCAGTTTCGATAGCGTGCGTTGCTGACGACGATGGCGTCCGCTTGGCCATCCGCATCCACGTCCGCCACGATTGGCTGCTCGAGGATCGTTCCGTTGGTGTTGCAGGCCTGAAAGATCACGTCGCCGTTTTCACCGTTGTAGATGCGAAAGGTCTGTTCGTCGGCGTAAAGCACTTCGACGCGCCCGTCCCCGTTGAAGTCGAAGACGCTGCTGCCCGTTTGAGCCGAGCTGCAGTCGACGGTTTCATTTTGCCAGAGGAACGTGTCTGCGTCGCTCACGGCCATATCGACGAGGCTGGCGCCATTGAGCACGGCGTATCCGACGCCGCCGGCGATGGCGATGTCGGGCACGCCGTCGCCGTTCACGTCGCCCGCCGTGGGGGGACCGCCACCGCGCTCTCGTCCTGCGGAGCTCTCGGCGCAGCGAACGGGATCGAGCGTGCCGTTGATGTCCAAGCCGCGCCGAACGAACTCCGTACCGCCTGCCGGGTTGACCCGCCAGATGTCCATGAGATGGGTGTTGAAGTCGACGGAAACGATCTCCGG
>JBCCRV010000480.1:0-6025 GCA_039201085.1 Myxococcota bacterium
CCATTTCCGCGGGCAGATCGGGCAGGCCGGCGTCGCTTTCCGAGTTGGTCTCTGCATCGTCGGCGTAGAGGCCCGTCTTGGCGCCGCAGCCTCCGATGGCGAGCGCCAGCAGCGCGCAGACCGCCACTGGGCAGGTGGACCTGCAAATGGACCTGCGAGCCCACACGGGCCGTGCGCGCGTTTCATCGCACATTTTCCAGCCCCACATGGCCCCCAGCCTACCATTGGCGATCGGCGCTGGCGAACCCGATACGCTGAGATCCAGCGCCTTGTTGCGATGTTCCAGCCCGCTTCGTGAGCGGGCGCCAGCGTGCTCCTTCGTCATCGGTGTGGCCCACCGGCAGTTCTAGGGCGCATGGCTCGCTGAGCCAGGGTGCAACGCACGCCGAAAGGCAGGCCCGAGCGCGCCGGACACTGCTATGGTCCCGGCCAGTGGGGCGTCTTGTACCAGAGCAGACCATCTATCGGTGGGACCTCGACAAGACCTACCTGCGAACCGAGTTCGATACGATCCAGGATCTGCTGCGCACCGCCGTCGAGCCGGCCGCCCGGAAACAGACCGTGCCCGGGGCCTCGGCCCTCCTTCGAGAGCTTCGCGCAACGGGCCCGGCGGCGATCTCGATCTTGTCGGGAAGCCCCCGCCAAATGCGCCGAGTGCTGGAAGCGAAGCTGCGCCTCGACGGCATCGAATGGGACAGCCTAACGCTGAAGCCCAGCCTGCGAAACCTGCTCAAAGGACGCGTGCGTTTCATCAAGGATCAGGTCTCCTACAAGTTGGGCGCGCTCATCGACGCGCGCGTTCGCAGCGGCGGCGGCACGCAGGAAGTGCTCTTCGGCGACGATGCGGAGGCGGATGCGTTTATCTATTCGCTGTATGCGGACCTGATGGAAGGCCGCGTGGGCATGGAACAGCTGATGGCCGTGCTCGAGCGCGCCCGCGTGTACCCTGCAGATATTCCTCACCTCGTTCGCTCGTCCGGGCGCCTTCCGCGCGGCGAAACGGTGCGCCGCATCTTCATTCATCTGGACCGGGTGTCGGCCCCAGAGGTCTTTCGCGAGTTCGGCCACCGCGTCTTCGCCTTTCACAACTACTTTCAACCCGCCCTCGTTCTGATGGGTGATGGCGCGCTGCCGCCAGCGGCGGTGCTGCGCGTCGCCGCGGACATCGCCACCCGCTACGGCTTTACATCCGATGCGCTCGCGGCGAGTTTTATGGACGCGGCCCGCCGCCGCGCCATCGGCAAGGCCCAAGCGGCTCAGCTCGTCGAAGCGTGCGAAGACCTGCACCTACCGATTTTCGCGCCGGTGCGCCGGACGCTGGAACAAATGGCGGAAGAACTCCAGGAAGCCATGCCGCGGCTGGGCGACGCGGCGGAAGTCAGCGCAGTGACCGTGGACTACGCCGATCTATTTTCCCGGGACCGTGCCCGCGCCCGGGCCGCGCGCAGTCGGGCGAAATGGAAGCGAAGGCGAAAATGAGCGAAGGTGCAGCGCTCGAATCGATTCGCATCGACGAGCGAACCTGGGAAGGCGGAAGCGAAGCGCGCCGCCTCGAGTGGATGGCGGCGATTCGCGAGCTGCTCGATCCAGGCGAAGCCATGGTCCACCCGGAGCTCAAGCGGCTGGTCATCACCATGACCCAGCAGGCCTTCACCCTCGAGGGGTTCACGAGCGCCGGGCCCCTGGCCGACGTGGAAATCACCCACGACGGGCTGGAGTCGCTCATCCACGAATACGTCGACACGGTCCGGGAGATCGCCCGGGCTGACCGCAGCGGCGGCGTAAAACGCCTCGAAGCCCTCGATATGGCCAAGAAGGTCACGCACGACAAAGCCGGCCGTTTTCTCGAACGGCGCTGCCGCCCCTTTCAGTTTGACCACCCGACGGCGCGCCGGCTTTTCACGCTGCTACTCGGGCTTCGCGTCGACACGACCCGCCTCGTCGGTGTTCACGGCCACCGCCGGGTTCGCTAAAATCCGGCCCGAAAACGTCCGTCGGTTACCCGGAAGCTCCCCCAAACGCGACGCCATTCACCCTCTTAGGGTGTGTTCTTCGTCTGTAGCGTGGGGTAGCCTCCAAGGACGGTGTTCTTTCCGGAAAAGATTTTTATGCGCTCAACGTTGTTTCTATCCGCCCTGCTCTCCCTCGCTGCATCCGCGGCTAGCGCTCAGAGCATCACCCTGAGTCAAGACGACCTCGACGACGCAACGATCAACGACTTCAGCACCGGAAACTCGAACAGCACGGGTGACCTCTATTCGGGAGGAGGAAACCAAAACAACCTCCTGTCGGACTTTCGCTATCGAGCACTGATCCGACCCGATCTTTCGTCGATTCCGTCGCCATCACAGGCCACGTACACCCGCGTCATCGTTCGCTTCACGACCAACAGCAGCGCCGGAACGGGCACTAATTTCCAGCTTCGAAGGCTAAGCCGTAGCTGGACCGAAGGCAGCGAAGGCGGCGTGGGGCGAGGTTCGTCCTGCACCAGCGGCGTGACGTGGGCCCGTCCCAACTGCACGGGCACGGCCTGGAGTTCCGCTGGCGGCGACTTTTCGAGCAACCGTGCAACGTCCACCCTCTCGGGCAGCTCACTCACGTTTGACTCCAACACAAGCGGAAACGGCGGAATCCTTACGGACCTGCGCAACTGGATGTCGGGTTCCGTTGCGAACAACGGCTGGCTGCTCCGAAACCCCAGCGAAGGCTCGCGCGGAACGTTTCGACGTTTCAGCTCAGGCGAAGACAGCTCCGGCTTCCCCAGCGTCCAGGTGTTTTTCACGTGCCGGGCCGGATACAGCGGCGCCACGTGTACGGACATCGATGAGTGCGCTACCGGCGCCGACGACTGCCTTGCTCTTGAAACCTGCACGAACACCCCCGGTAGCTTCACCTGCTCCTGCGCAGGCGATGGCGACTGCGATGGCGTTTGCGAAGCCGGCGAGACCACCGCACCGGACTGCAACGGCGTGTGCGCCGCCGGTGAGGCGGGCGCGGACTGCGACGGAACCTGCGACGCTGGGGACCTAAGTGCGGGCTCAGACTGCAACGGCTCCTGCGGCGCGGGAGACGCTGCTGCTGGTCCTGACTGCAACGGCATCTGTGGCGGCGGCGAGTCGCTGAGCGGGCCGGACTGCAACGGCGTCTGCAACGCCAGCGATCTGTCCGCCGGTCCGGACTGCAACGGCGTTTGCAACGCGAGTGACGCGTCCGCCGGACCGGACTGTAACGGCGTGTGCAACGCCAGCGACGCCTCCGCCGGACCGGATTGCAACGGCGTTTGCGGCGCGTCCGATGCGTCCGCTGGACCGGACTGCAACGGCGTCTGCAACGCCAGCGATGCTTCGGCTGGGCCGGACTGCAATGGCACCTGTGGCGCGAGCGATGCGTCCGCCGGACCGGACTGCAACGGCATCTGCGGCGGAGGCGATTCGGCCAGCGGCGCGGACTGCGACAGTGTGTGTGACGCCACCGATCTCTCCGCCGGTCCCGACTGCAATGGCGCGTGCGGCGCCGGCGACGCTTCTGCCGGGCCGGACTGCAACGGCGTCTGCGGAGCATCCGACGCTTCCGGTGGACCCGACTGCAACGGCGTCTGCGGCGCCAGCGACGCGTCCGCCGGACCGGACTGCGACGGCGCTTGCGGCGGCGGCGATGCTTCTGCCGGCCCGGACTGCAACGGCGCTTGCGGCGCGAGCGATCTTTCCGCGGGCCCCGACTGCGACGGAACCTGCGATGCAGGTGACTCCTCGAGCGGGCCCGACTGCGCCGGCACCTGCGACCTCGGCGAGCCGGTGTCCAGCCCCGACTGCAACGGCGTTTGCGGTGACGGGGACGCGTCCGCGGGCGTCGACTGCGACAGCGTCTGCGACGCGGGCGACTCGTCCGGCGGCCCCGACTGCAACGGCGTCTGCGGCGCCTCCGACGCTTCCGCGGGCCCTGACTGCGATGGCGCGTGCGGCATGAGCGACGCGTCCGCCGGGCCGGACTGTGACGGCGACTGCGACGCAGCAGACCTGGCCAGCGGCGTCGACTGCAACGGCGTGTGCGGTGCCGGCGATGCTTCGGCGGGCGTCGATTGCGACGGCACCTGCGACGCTGGCGACCTCTCCGCGGGCGTGGACTGCAACGGCGTCTGCGGCGCGGGCGACGCCTCTGCCGGCCCGGACTGCGACGGCGACTGCGATGCGGGCGACCTCTCGAGCGGTCTGGACTGCAACGGCGTCTGCGGCGCGGGCGATGCGTCCGCCGGTCCGGACTGCGACGGCGCCTGCGGTGCGGGTGACCTCTCGAGCGGTCTGGACTGCAACGGCGTCTGCGGCGCCGGTGATTCGCTCAGCGGCGTGGACTGCGATGGCACCTGCGACGCTGGTGACCTTTCCTCCGGAGTCGACTGCAACGGCGTTTGCGGCGCCGGTGATTCGCTTAGCGGCGTGGACTGCGACGGCACTTGCGATGCAACGGACCTCTCGGCGGGCGTCGACTGCAACGGCATCTGCGGCGCCGGGGACGCGTCCGCGGGTCCCGACTGCAACGGCACCTGCGGCGCCACGGACCTCGCGTCCGGGGTCGACTGCAACGGCGTCTGCGGCATGGGTGACGCTTCGGCGGGACCGGACTGCGACGGCACATGCGATGCGACCGACCTGTCGGCGGGTCCGGACTGCAACGGCGTGTGCGGCGCCGGCGATGCGTCGGCGGGTCCGGACTGCGATGGGGACTGCGACGCAACGGACCTCTCGGCGGGCGTCGACTGCAACGGCGTGTGCGGTTCCGGCGACGCTTCGGCGGGTCCGGACTGCGATGGGGACTGTGACGCAACGGACCTCGCGAGCGGCCTGGACTGCGACGGATCCTGTGCGGCGGGTGATGCCTCAGCCGGCCCGGACTGCGACGGCGCGTGCGACGCGGCGGACCTGGCGAGCGGCCTCGACTGCAACGGCGTGTGCGGTTCAGGCGATGCCTCCGGCAGCCCCGACTGCGATGGGTCGTGTGACTCGGGCGATCTTGCCTCGGGCGTGGACTGCGACGGTCTATGCACGGGCGCGGATGCGTTCGACGGCCTGGACTGCGACGGCGATTGCGATCCCGGCGACACTTCCGGCATCGATTGCGACGGGTTCTGCGCTGCCGGCGACGCGGGCACAGACTGCGAAGGCGCGTGCGACCTTGGGGACGCGGCGGACGGCACGGACTGCGACGCGGTGTGCGACGCGGGCGACGAAGACGGCGGCAACGACTGCGACGGCGCGTGCGGCGCGGGCGACGCGTCGGCGGGCCCGGACTGCAACGGCGTGTGCGATTTGGGCGACCTGATGTCGGGCGGCGACTGCGACGCCGTGTGCGACGCGGGCGACGTGGCGGGCAGCGCGGACTGCGACGGCATTTGCGACGCGGGCGATCCGGCGGCGGGCGTGGACTGCGACGGCGCGTGCATGATGGCGGACGCGTCGGGCGTGGACTGCGACGGCAACTGCGACGTGGGCGACGGCGCGCCGGATTGTGACGGCACGTGCAACACGGACGACGCGGCGGGCAGCTTTGACTGCGATGGCACGTGCATGCTGGGCGAGGATGTGACGAGCCCGGACTGCATGGGCATGTGCGGCTCGGGCCGCGAGATGGACGCGGGGATCTGCGTTGAAATCGACGGCTGCGACGGGAGCCCATGCGGCACGGGCGGCGACGGCGCGGCGGTGTGCACGGACGTCGCCTCGCCCGGCGTGGGCAACACGTGCAGCTGCACGATGGGCTTCATGGCCATGGGCACGGACCCAACGAGCTGCGCGGACGTGAACGAGTGCGAGCTCGCCACGGACGACTGCGGCGCAAACTCGACCTGCTCGAACAGCGTCGGCGGCTTCGACTGCATCTGCAACGACGGCTTTACGGACGACGCCGGCGCCTGCGTGGACATCGACGAGTGCACGGCCGGTACGGACGACTGCAACGATTCGCAGCTCTGTGAGAACGTCGTCGGCAGTTTCTTGTGCGTCTGCCCCGACGGCGAGTCGATCCCCGACGG
>JBCCRV010000481.1:0-6015 GCA_039201085.1 Myxococcota bacterium
CAACCAGCTCCTCGTCGAGATGGACGGCTTCGAGTCGACGGACGGCGTCATCATCATCGCCGCAACCAACCGCCCAGACGTACTCGACCCGGCGATCCTTCGTCCGGGCCGTTTCGACCGTCGAATCGTCGTGCCCCGACCCGACCTGAAGGGTCGCGGAGGCATCCTTCAGGTGCACACGCGTAAGGTGCCCCTCGACGCGGATGTGGACCTGGAAATCATCGCCCGCGGCACGCCCGGCTTTTCTGGCGCCGACCTGGAAAACCTCGTCAACGAGTCTGCCCTTCTCGCAGCCCGGCAGGACAAGGACTTCGTTTTCATGGTCGATTTCGAAATGGCTAAGGACAAGGTCCTCATGGGGAGCGAGCGGCGCTCGATGGTCATCAGCGAGCGCGAGAAGCGCACGACGGCCTACCACGAAGCGGGCCACGCCCTCGTCGGCAGCCTGGTGCCCCATCACGACCCGATTCATAAGGTCACGATCATTCCGCGCGGTCCCGCCCTTGGCCTGACCATGTCGCTCCCTGAGGAAGATCGGCTCAGCGCGTCGAAGGAGTGGCTCCTCGATCAAATCGCCATGATGCTCGGCGGCCGAATCGCCGAAGAGGTCGTCTTTGATCAGCTGACCACAGGCGCCGCCGATGACTTCAAGAAGGCGACGCAGCGCGCGCGCTCGATGGTCACCGAATGGGGCATGAGCGAGAAGATGGGCCCGATGGCCTACGTTGTCGAAGAGGAGCAAGGGTTCCTTGGCTCGACGCGCCACAAGGAGTACTCGCAGGCCGTCGCGCGCGACATCGACGACGAGGTCCGCCGCATCATCGACGAGCAATACAAGCGTGCCCGCCAGCTCCTCGAGGATAACCGCGACAAGCTCGACGCCATCGCCGAAGCGCTCCTCGAGCGCGAGACGATCGGCCGCCCCGAGATCGAAGCGATCCTCGAAGGGCGCGAACTCCCGCCCCCCGAGCGAGTCATCATTCCGAGCTACGCGGACAAGCGCCGCGAAGCGAAGGAAAAGCGCAAGGGAAGCATCTTCCAGCCCCGGCCACGCGAAGTACCCACGCCTTCGTAGTCTCCTAGCCACCCCACAATTGGATTCTACGGTGTTGACCGAGCGACTTGCGGCTTACCAGGGAAGTCGGCGGCGGTTGCGTGGCCGAGGGAGCGATGCGCCGGCGAGCCGAAATCGAACGCCGACGGAGGCTTCGAACGCACGATGAGTGTTACGCCCGTCAGCGGGAACGTAGCTGATTCGAAGACCCGGCCGAAAGAACAGCTCCGCTGAGCCGACGGTTAGCGAAAGCTCCCCGCTTGTTCGCACCAGTGCCACACGATGACCCCGTTGTCCCCCGCCCCCAAGCGTGAAATCGACGCCGTAGAACACGACCGTGGCTTTCAGTGATTTGCAGCCGCGTGCATATCCACCGGCCGTGACGTAGCCGTGACTGCGCCCTTGGAGTGCCGGAGCTGCGTGGAACTCGGCGTTGATGCTTACGCCCAAGAAGAAGAGTCCATCCCAGCGCAATCCAAGACGGCTGAAACCCGTTGCGCTCCGCCTAGAGCCGTCGCGTGCGCGAGTGCGGCCGACACCAAGGCCGCCGCTAACTTCTAGGTCGATTCCCGAAGTGTCATGCCACAGCGAAGAACAGGAAGCGGACGCAGGCGTAGGAGTTCCAACGATAAGTGACGAACCAAACACCAGAAAGAGTGCACATCGGTACGCGTGGCCGTGAACGCAGGGGCTCAACTCATATCTTGAGGGGCGCATTGCGCCGGTGAAAGCATGAAATGTACCATTTCTCGGTCGAGCGTAAGATCGGTGGAGGCGCACATGCATGCACACTCAGCTGCGCCGAAAGGTGTTCTTTTGTAGGGTTTTCGGGTACAAGTAGATATGGCGCCGGCGGGGGTGCCTGAGCGCAGGAAGGCGGGAGAGACAGCGATGGATCGGGGCTCGCGGAGCGGCCGAGGCCGCGGGCAGGGTGAACGCTGCGCCGTGTGGGGCGTGCTGAACGTCACGCCCGATTCGTTCAGCGACGGCGGTGAGTTCGAAGGGGATTCGGCCGTCGCTCGGGGCCTCGCCATGGTGCGCGAAGGCGCCGATGTGATCGACGTCGGCGGCGAGTCGACACGGCCGAAGGGGCCGGCCTACGGCGACGGCTACGACGCGGTCGATGGCTCGGAAGAGCGCCGGCGCACCGAGCCGGTGGTGCGTGCCCTTGCGGCAGCGGGCGTGCAAGTGAGCATCGATACGACGAAGGGCAGCGTCGCCCGTGCGGCCCTCGAAGCGGGCGCCCGCATCGTGAACGATGTATCCGGCGGGAACGATCCGGAGCTGCTCGCCGCGTGCGCCGAACACGGCGCCGAACTCTGCTTGATGCACAATCGGCAGCGCGGGGAAGTGGTGGGGCAGCAGGCCCATTACACCAACGTGGTTCACGAAGTCTGCGAGGAGCTCAGCGCCCGCGTCGAGCGCGCGGTGGACGCGGGCGTTGCACGCGACGTCATTTGGCTCGACCCGGGCGTGGGCTTTGCCAAGGGAGCGCTCGATTCGGCGCGCGTGATCGCCAACCTCGGGCCGCTCTTGGATTTGGGCCATCGTGTGCTCGTTGGCCATTCGCGCAAGTCCTTCATCAGCGCGCTCACGGCAGAGGCGCCGCCGAAGCAGCGGCTCGGCGGAACGGCGGCGGCGCTTGCCGTTGCCGTGATGCAGGGTGCATCGGCGGTGCGCGTGCATGACGTCGCCATGATGGTGCAAGCGACGCGCCTAACGGAGCAGCTCGCGCAGCTCCGGGAAGCGTCGGTCTAGTGCCCGTTTGGTTCGACGATGCGATGGGCAGCCTAGGCGAGTTCTTCGCCCGCGGCTTTGCGCCGGTGCTGCTCGACTTCGTCGACATCTTTCTGGTCGCGGCGGTGATCTATTGGGGCCTGCTCCTGCTCAAGGGGACGCGGGCGATGCAGATGGCCCTTGGCCTCATCCTCGTGTTCGTCGCGTACCTCGCGGCGCAGCGCTTGGGACTCATCACGATTTGGTCCCTGCTCGATAGCCTGGTCACGTATTTGGTGATTATCGTGGTGATCATCTTTCAGGCGGACATTCGCCGTGGCCTGATGCGCGTCGGCAGCCAGTCGCTCTTTCGCGGTCAGCGAACGGCACGCGAGACCGTCGTCATCGAAGAGATCATCAAGGCGGCGACGCAGCTCGCGCAAAAGCGCATCGGCGCGCTCGTCGTCTTCGAGCGAAGCGCCGAACTCGACGAGTTCATCGAAAGCGGCACCACCCTCGACGCGGCCGTTACGAAGGAGCTGCTCTACACGATCTTCATTCCGAGCTTCGAAAATCCGATGCATGACGGCGCCGTGGTGATTCGTGACGGCCGCATCTGGCAGGCGGGAGCATTCCTGCCTTTGGCGGGCACGGCGGGGCGCGACCGAACGCTGGGCGCGCGCCATCGCGCTGCGCTGGGGATCACGGAGGAGACGGATGCCGTCGTCGTCGTCGTGAGCGAAGAGAAGGGCGCCGTGAGCCTGTGCTTCGGCGGCAACATTGTGCGCGGCCTCGATGGCCAAGCGCTACGTGACGCGCTCTTTGGGCTCTTCTACCGGCCGAAGGAAAAGGAGCCGCGGGAGAAGACCGACGACCGCATTTCCGTGCTTGCCGATCCGACCGAAGGCGAAGGTGAGTTGGAGAGCGCGGCCGATGGCTGAGGTCGGCGCGATCATCGGCGGCTTCTTTCGCCGCAACATCGGTCTGAAGCTCACGGCGCTCGTGACGAGCCTCGTGCTCTTTTCGGCGGTGCGTGGCGCCGAGGACGCGCAGCGTTCGGTCTTCGTGAACGTGGCGGCGACGCTGCCACCAGCGGACGCAGACCGCATGCTCGTGAGTCAGCCGCCGGATCAGGTTCGGCTCACGCTTCGCGGGCCGCGCTCGCAGATCAATGCGATCGACGAGCTCGAGGCGGTCGTCATCGACCTTACGGACACGGACCAGCGTTACTACTACTTCGCCGACGACGACTTTGACGACATCCCCGCCGGCGTGTCGATCACGCAGGTCGCGCCAACCTCGATTCCCCTCGAGTGGGCGCGGCGCATCGTGCGAAACGTGCCGGTGCAGCCGCGCCTTACGGGCCAACCGGGGGAGGGATTGGTGTTGGGTGAGCCGGCGCGCGTCACGCCTTCGAGTGTTGAGCTCGTCGGTCCCGTGACGGAGATCGAGTCGATGCGTTCGATTCGCACCGAGCCCGTTGACCTAGGCGAGCTGGAAGAAGGCCGGCAGCAGCTGCGCATTCCGCTGGCGCGTCAGCCGCCCCATACGCGCATCAACGGCGATGCGTTTGTGACCGTTTCGCTGAACGTGGTGCTCGACCGCTTGGAGCGAACGGTCGGTGATATCGCCGTGACGGCCCCCGAAGGCATCACGGTCGAACCTCAGCGAGTGGCCGTGACGGTGGAGGGGTCACCCGACGAGCTCGAGTTGCTGACGGCCGAGGGGCTTCAGGCCAGCGTCGACACCGCGGACGTTCAGGAAGACGGGCGCCTGGAGGTTCGTTTGGAAGGTGTTCCCGCAGACCTCGAGCTTGTCCGCATCGAGCCAAGCACCGTGGCCCTCGTGCCCTAATCCCGGGTTCAAGGCGCGCCCCCGCACCGGTTCGGTCTTTATCGATGGCCTCGGGCCGACGGCTCCCGCCGACGCCGCATGGCTCTCTTGCACGCCGGTCTCGTACCTCACCACAGGAGTTTCGACCGATTGACTGCGGCCTTCGCCACCGATCTTGTCGGGCCTCCTTCTTGAATGCGCTTCCCCGGACGAATGAGCGCAAAGCCCGAACGAGCAACGAGCGTGCGCTCTCCGGCGGCTGAGTTCGCGACGGTCTGCATGTGAACTTTTCGCCCCCCGATGGGCCGCGGCCGTTGGAAGGACCGCGGCTCCCATGGCAGTCTCGCGCCATGAAGAGCAAGCCCTTCAGCGCAGAGTTTGAGTTCGACGGTGACACGCTCGAGGCGGAAGCGACCTACGTTCCCGAACGGGGAGGCTTTGACCTCGTGATTCGACGTGACGATGCGATCATCGATCAAGGCGTCTGGTCGCCCGACGCCTACTCGACGGAGGGCTTTGCCAACGAGGAACTCGCCGAGGCCGCTGTCGACCGCTTCTTCGAACCGGAGGACTTCTACACGGACAAGTGGGAGGTCACGATGAATACCCTCGAGGCGCGCGAAGGGGACGTGAGCGCCGACGCGGTCGACCGGATCGGAGGCGTTCCGATCGGGGTTTCCGTGAAGCGATGGCCCGTGTTGGCCCACCTCAGCGAACCGATGCAGCACATCATCACCGTCGATGCGGGCCACTTCGAAGACGGCATCCTGCCCAAGGGCACGGCGGCCGTGGCCCTTTTTATGTGGAACCCGGACGAGAACGAAGCCTTCGAGCCAGCTACCGCGGCTACGCAAGTGCTCTTCCTATCCAAGGACGACCTCTCTGCGGGCGAGATCGACGACCGCCCCGAAGGCTACGACGCAAGCCGCGAGGTCGAGGCGGCTCAACTCGTCGTGAAGGAGGAGACCGGTCCCTTCGGTGAGCTCGAGGAGCACATTGGCCGGCCGATCGGATGGTGCCAAGGGCCCGAAGGCGAGGACGAAGGCGGACCCTTCCTCTTTCAGTTCACCGAGTCACTCATCGACATCAACTTGGGCGACGCGGGAACGATGTACGTGTTTCGCGACGCGGCCTGGTGGCAGTGCCACTAGCTAGGGCCGCTTCCCGCCAAGAAATGAGCGACGCGGCTGAAAAACGCGCTGAAGGCGCGTCGTTCAGCGCATGCTCCCGTGCCCTGCGAAGCGGTGCCCCTGCCTCCGCCTGAGGCCTGATCCGGTGAACGAGAAGAAGCGTTCTTCGGCCGCGAGACCGGCGTGCAGCCTAGCTGACCTTGTTCAGCCGCCCGGCCTGTGACGACCTCCGCGCTCTCTCGTCCTAGAATGGCCGTAGCCGTCCTTCGTCCTCGCGCCTTG
>JBCCRV010000482.1:0-6010 GCA_039201085.1 Myxococcota bacterium
CGTAAAGGCGAGGCCGTGTTGCCAAACTCACACCAACCGACATTCCATCCATCTCACGCACGGCTTTCGCCGTCCCCTCACGTTGCAAGCCAGCGGAGGTTCCTGCCGCTCGTGAACGCAAAATCGCACGCAATCTGAATGCAGTGTCGGGCGATGTGAATTTCGCAACACGGCCGAGTGCGGGCTTGACGGGGGCGGGGGGGTCCGGGAGGCTCCAGCCATGGCTCTTGCCTCCCTACTCCTCGGAATCGGCGCATTCGTGTTCATGGTGCTTGGGTTCTTCACCACCATGATTCCGGTTGTCGGTTCGCTCTTCGCGTTCGGGGCGCCGATCCTCGGCCTCGCCGGCATCGTCACTGGAGGCGTCGCCATGAGCCGTAGCAAGGCCGAAACGGGCGAGTCGAGTGGCGCGGCGATCGCGGGCCTGGTCACCAGCATCGTGGGCTTTCTGCTCTCCTTGGTCATCGCCCTGACCTGCGGTCTTTGCAACGCGGCGATGACCACTAGCGTGGCCGCGGCGGGAAGCGCCGCCCAGAACGGCGGCGCGGCCGTGGCCGGTGGCCTAGGCGGCGCCGTGCAGCAGCTTGCGAACGAGGCCGGTGACCGCATCGTGGCGAGTTCGCTCGTGACGCGGGTTCATACGGCCTGCGCGACCGATGCTTCGGGCGCGGGTGCAGCCTCGATGATCGCGCCCGCGGCCCTCGCCTCGCTCCAGGGTTCGATCTGTGCGGATGTGAAGCCCGAGTCAGCGGGCCTCTTTTCCCGAGGCTGCGGCGGCGGAACGCCGGACTGCACCGTTCGCGTGGTGACAGCGCAGCATGCGGAAGCGGACGCCATCGGAGCCCTCGGGCTCGACGCCAGTCAGTGCGTCACGTTCACCACGCCCGGCGAGGGCACGGTGATGACCATGTGCCAGGCCACGCCCAACGACTGGCGCATCGCGACGGCGCGAAATCTCGGCCGCGTGCAGTAGCGCCTCCGGCCTTGAACCCGATCTTTACCATCCTGGAGTTCGGGGGCGTTCAACGGCCCATCGGCAACTTCGGCATCATGCTCGCAGTTGCGATGCTCGTCGCCGCCGTTGTCGCAACGCGTGCAGCGTCCCGCGGCGGCATCGATTCGGGCTCCGCCATCGCCGCAGCGGGCTTCACGGCGGCGGGCGCGCTCTTCGGCGCGAGTTTTCTCTACCACGTCGTCGAGTTCTTTCGCACTGGCAGCGTGTCCGGCGCCTTTGCGACCCAGGGCATCGTGTTTTACGGCGCGCCCATCGGTGGCGCCCTCGCCCTTTACTTCACGGCGCCGCGGCTCGGGTTGCCCCTGGGCCGCTTTCTCGATCTGGCCGTTCCCGGCATTCCGATGGCCCATGCGATGGGCCGGCTCGGTTGCTTCTTTGGCGGCTGCTGCTTTGGGCGACCTTACGACGGGCCGTTTTCCGTGCAGTACACCCATCCGCTCGCGCCGGCGGCGCAGGAGTCGGTGTTTCGTCATGCGGTGCCGCTCTACGAATCCGCGTTGCTGCTGATGTTGGCCGCCTTGCTCATGTTCTGGCCCAAGCGCCGGGTAGGAAGCGGTGAACACGTGGGGGTGTACCTGGCGGTCTACGCCGTGATTCGCGCGACGACCGAGACCTTTCGCGGCGATGGCGTACGCGGCGTCTGGTTCGGGGTGTCCACGTCGCAGTGGATTTCGATCGGCATGTTTCTCGTGGGCGTTTGGCTGCTGCAGCGCGCTCGTCGCCCGCTTCCGAGTCCCGCATGATCGTGCGCGCCTTCGCTGGAGTGCTCATCGTCTGCGCCATCTTCACGGTGCCGAGCGGCGCCCAAGAAGATCCCATCGTCTTCTTCGAAGGCGGCCACTTTATCCGCGGTCTCCACGCACTGGAGCTGCCTCGCCTGTTGCGCGACTGCCGACTGCGAGCGCTCATTCCCCAGGCGCAGTGTGCCGAGGAGCGTTTTGTGCTGGAGCAACCTCGCCGGCGCATCGGATTGAGCCGCTACGGCCTCGACCGCTATGAGGTCACGAACGCCGCCTATCTGCGCTGCGTGCGCGCCGGCGTCTGCGTGCCCCCACGTATGCGCGCCGGCGACGTTCGGGTGGGCAGGGGGACCATGCCGGTTAGCGGCGTCACGGCCGATGAAGCGGCGCGCTACTGCGAGTGGGTCGGCGGGCGCTTGCCAAGCGAATCGCAGTGGGAGCGCGCGGCTCGCGGCCCCGCCGGCCGCACCTACCCATGGGGTCGCATCTACAACGACCGACTCTCGAACCATGGCCGCGGCGGCGAGCCCGATCCGGTCGACGGATACGCGTTCGCGTCGCCGGTCGGATCGTTTCCTGCGGGTGCCACGCCTGAGGGCGTTCACGATCTAGCGGGCAACGTCTGGGAGTGGACCGCCGACCGCCGTTCGGACAACAGCGATTGGCAAAGCGGGTTGGCGTTTGACCCCACGGGCGATGAGAGCGGCGGCGAACGCATCATTCGCGGCGGTTCGTGGCGCGCCGGCAGCGAGTCGCTTCGCGGCGGCATGCGGGTGGGTGTCGCGGAGCAAGCGCATGCGGCAGACCTGGGCTTTCGCTGTGCGTATGCGGGCCGCTGAGCGCGGTTTAAGCCGTGATCGGCGGCTTTGGCCCTTGCTCGAGGGCGTCCACGCCGCCGGCGGCCGGCGCCCCTTTGCCAAGGCGGGTCCGCTCCGGCATGGTCCCGGCATGCGCTGGACAGCAGTGGCCCTTCTTCTTCTAAGCGCCTGCAAAGCGGGCAACGGCGATTCGTGCAAGGAAAACAACGATTGCAGCGGATCCCTGATCTGCTGCGGCGGAAACACGGGCGGTCGCGGATTCTGCCAGGCGCCGGAAGCCGTATGCGACACGACGGATGCGGGCACCTTTGAGGCAGGCGTGGACGCTGCGACGGACAGCGCGGAAATCGACGGCGCGGAAACCGACGCGATGCAGATGGATGGAGCTGCGGACATGATGGACGCGACGTCCGACATGGTGCCGGCCGATGGGAGCGTGGATGAAGGCGTCGACATGGGCGGCGAGGACGCCGCGCTCGACCTCGCGATCGACGGCAGTGCCGATCTCGGCGCCGACGACATGGGCGCCGACGGCGGCGCCGCCGACGGCGCCGTCGAAATGGAGGTCGACGCCGCAATCGACGCCGATGTCGCGGACGGGGCGGACGCGGACGACGGCGAAAGTGACGCCGGCAGCGACTCGGACACATGAGCGTCGGGCGTGATGAAAATCTGCCCACTCTGCGGCACTCGCTACGATGCGTCTGCTTCCCTCTGTGCCCTTGATGGAGAGCCCTTGATCCACGACGACGGTTTGATCGGCCGCACCGTCGGTGGCCGCTACCGGCTCATTTCTCGGCTTGGCGCTGGCGGCATGTCGTCTGTCTACCTGGCCCGCCATGTGCTTATCGACCGACTCGTCGCCGTCAAAACGCTGCGGCGCGACCTCGCGATCGAGCCCCATCAGCGCGATCGCTTTGTGCGCGAAGCCCGGGCCGTCAATCGCATCAATCACGAGAACATTGTGGAGATCACCGACTTCGGCGAAGCGCCCGACGGCCTGGTCTACTTGGTGATGGAATACGTGCCTGGTCCGTCGCTCCAGTCCGTGGCAGCCGAAGGGCCGATGAGCGTGGGGCGGGCGTTGCGCATTTGTGCGCAGGTCGGCGAAGCGCTCGCCCGGGCCCACGAGATGGGAGTGATTCATCGCGATCTCAAGCCTTCGAACATCTTGCTGACGCCCGACAAGCACGGAGCCGAGAGCGTGAAGGTGCTCGACTTCGGCATTGCCAAGATTCTCGATGCGCCCTCGCTCACAGCAAGCCATCAGCTCTTCGGCACGCCGGGCTACATCGCACCGGAATACATTCGTTCGGCGGAGATCGACGGACGCGCGGACCTCTACTCCCTTGGCGTCATGCTTTACGAGCTGCTTACGGGAGAGCTTCCCTTCGACTACGAGTACCCCGGCGATGTCCTTGTGAAGCACGTGACGGAGCCTCCTGTCGATCCGCGCGATCGCATCAAGCTGGAGGATGGCGCGGCAGAGTTCGTGCTCCGATGCCTTCGCAAGGACCCGGACGAGCGCTTTCGAGACGCCTACCATTTCGTCGATGAAGTACGCGCCCTGTCCGAACGGCTGGGTGGGGACGATTCGTGGGCTAGCCTTGAGGTCGAGGATGAGTTGGAGCCGGAAGGGTCGCGTGAAGCGCCGAAAACGATTCCTGCACCGATGGCGATTCCGATGGCGCCCAGCGCCGTCGTTCCCGAAGCCGGGAAAAACAACGGGCCTGCCGGCGCCCTTCGCTGGCGTGAGCGTTTTGATGCGCTTGACGTGCTGGCGCGAAACGACGACGGGCGCGTCGAAGATCCGGCGCTCGAAGCCGCCCTGGAACAGGCGCGAACGGGGCTCGCCGACCTCGAGCGCAGCGTCGCGGAAGTGGCGAAGGCGCATACGAAGCTCGATGCGCTCGCCAAGGAGGCGCGCGACTACCGCACCACCTTGGGGCGAGCCATCGACCGGGTCGCGCGGCGTCAAAGCGAGGCGCGCGGCAAGCGGGGCGCACTGGAAGCCCGCCGTGCGACGACAACCGCAGCGCGACGCGAGGCCGGGGACGAAGGCGAAGCCGACGCGATGCTCTGGGAGCTTGCCTCGATCGACGAAGGCTTGCGGACGGTGTTGGGCACGCTGGCTCTTGGGGAAGTCAAGCTTCGCGAGCTTCGCGGCGAGCTGATGCGCCGCAACGACGAAACGGACGCCGCGCGCCGGGACGCGCTCATTCACAGCGAGGAGGGCATGGTTCGCTGCGACGCCCTCGCCAGCGCCCTTCGGGCGCCGCTCGATGAGGCGGAAGCGATCGTACGGGCCCGCTGGGAGTAGGGCGTCGTCTTCGCGCCCAAATAGCGGACCACCATTCGAGTGCATGCATTCGCTCGAAGCGTGAGCGCGAAGGGTGAAGCGAGGGCGTGCAGGGTGAAGCGTGGGTGTGAGGGGTGAAGTGAGGGCGAGAGGGGTGAAGCGTGGGCGAGAGGGGTGAAGCGGGCGTATGAACGCGGGCGGCCGCTATCGAACACATCACGCGTCACTCCTCTCTTCACGCTCGCGGCGATGAAGGGGCCCGCGCTGCCGCCGGCGCGTCCCCCAGCTTTGGGGGACTTGTCACACAGCCTTTCCTCGACGTGGTCGGCGCTTCCGCGCTAGGGTCCCGCCGTGTCGGCTTACCTACGCTCGTTTGGCCTCGCCCTCGTGGCGGCGCTCCTAATGACGCCTGCTGTGCAGGCTCAAACCCGCCGGGAACGGAACGCGGCGCGCGATGCGTACGGACGCGCGCAGGCGGCGTTCGAAGCGGAGGACTTTGTCGCTTCGGAGGCGGCGTTCACGGAGGCCTTTGGCATCGTGCCAAACCCGGTGGTGTTGCTCGGCCTGGCGGAGGCGCAGGAGCGTCAGGGCAAGGTGCGCGAAACGGTGGCGACGCTGACGCAGTACCTGGAGCTGCGGGAGGACGCGCCGGACCGGGCCGAGATCGAGGCGCGGCTTCAAACGCTTCAGCAGACGCCGGGCCGCGTGTCCGTCACGTCCGAACCGGCGGGAGCTGCCATTAGCATCGACGGGGCGCCCTCCGGTGAAGTGACGCCGGCCACCGTGGAGCTCGCGCCGGGCGAGCACACGCTGGCGCTGAGCCTGGAAGGACACCTGCCTGCCGAACAGGCCGTGCAGGTGGAGTTCGCGCGCGAGGCGGAAGTGGCATTGAGCCTGGAAGCCGAGCCCGAGCCTGAACCTGAGCCGGTGATCGTCGAGCCCGATCCCGTGCCCCTGGAGGAGCCGGAGGAAGAGACCGAGGAAGAAGACGACGACGGACCCGGAGCGGCCGTTTGGATCGCGTCCGGAGCGGCCGCTGCCGGCGTGGTCGCCGGCCCCCGGGTCGGCGTACATGCGCTAAAGGGAGATAGCGAGGTAGACGACCCAACCACCCAGAGCACGGCCGACCCCCGCCACC
>JBCCRV010000483.1:0-6002 GCA_039201085.1 Myxococcota bacterium
CGGCTGCAACTGAGATCGGGTCAGCCATGGCGCGTCGTCGCTTCGCGACGACAGCGCAACGCTTCCAGCCCTGCCAACCTCAACCCCTATCCCGCTAGGCGCGCTGCGGATTCGGCTGCTGCACTAAGCAACGAGCGTATCTGTGCCACCGCTGCGCCAACTGGGCGGGTTTGGTCGAGACGCGAGTGACATCTCCACGGTGGTCGATGCAAATCCCCGACGAATCGCCGCTGGCCGGAATCTTGCTGGATGTGCTGAGGATGGACATCGAAACCGATGCACAACCTTCGACGCGGCTGCGACGCGCGCCAAACGGGCGGCCCGTCGCGTCAAAGGCGGCCCCAAGAAGAAAAATGGCACGTTCGACGGGCGCGGGTGCACTAAGCATGCGGAGGTCAGGACATGGTTAGAGCAGTGGTGTTTGCGCTCGTGTGCAGCGGATGTGTGATTGCGGCAGAGGGCGGTGGCGAGACCTACGAGCTCGACACCGAGGGCATTCGGGTGTCGCCCGTTCGACTCACCCTCGACAACGGGGTGCAGCGAACGGCGATCGATCATCTGGCCTTCTACGAAGCGCCAAATCCCTTCGACCGCTCGAGCCAGTACCTTCCCTTCGAGTACGAGGGTGAATCGCTTCGCCTCGAAACCGGCCAAATCGCGGCCATGGTCTCGAACGGCGGAAGCGTGGGCCTGCACGTAGGTGACGAGTACCAGCTGGTTCGCATCGAAGAGGCGGGATGGGAAACACTGGGCTTCACCTTTCAGATGAACGGACGAACGGTGACGGGCAGCTTCGAATACAATGCGGACTACCATTGCCCGCCGTTTCCAACGCAGCCGGCGTCGCCCGAGCATCCAAATCGTGCGCCTGCGCCTGCGCTGAACTAAACAAACTCCCTCCGTGCCGCGCACGCCCCAAATCGAGCGCCTTCAGCAAGCCGGTCGTGTTGCGACCGGCTCGCGCCGCGTTCGTGCGTCGGGCCTTCGCGGGATGCACCCAGCCGCACCATGCGGTCGACGCGCCATGGGCGTCCGTTTCCTTCTTGCGCTGATCGCCGTGGCTGCGACTGTGCCAGCGCGCGCTCAGGTCGAGAGCGGGCAGGAGCTCACGCCCGTACCCCCACCTCCCGAAGCCAGTAGGGAGGCCACCGGCATGCACCCGGTGGACGACCCTGCGAGCGTGGACGACCCTGCGAGCGTGGACGACACGCCGAACGTGGCGCCGCAACTTCACGTCCTTGCCAACGAGAGCGTAAATCGAGACGGCCTCAGCGTGATGCTGCGCAGCCAGCTTCCCGAATGGACGCTGCGCTTTCACAGCGAGTCCGCGACCTATCTGACCATCGACAGCCTCGTATCGCGCCTCGACGATGGCGACGCCATCCTTTGGTTCGAAGTGGGGGCGTCTCTTGTTCGGGTGGTCGTCGCCGGACCTGACGGTGTGCCCAGGGCGAGCCCAGTGCCCGTAGACGACGGTACCGATCCGGAAAGCAGCGATCGCAACCGCCTTTACGCACTCGTGGCCAGTGGACTCCTCGAGGAGCTTGAGGAAGCACGCTCGAGCGACAACCGGCTTCAACGGCAGTACCGCCAGAGCATTCGCCGGCGCCACGCCTCAAGCGAAGCGCAGCTCGAGGAACTACGGCAGCGCCAACAAATCAACGAGGACCGCGTGAGCCGCCTCATGCGGCAGCGCGATGCCCTGGCGGACGAGCTTGCGTTGCTCCGCCGCGGCCGTCAGCGTTCGTTTCGCTCGCCCATCGCGCCGACCGGTTGGACCTTTCGCTTTGGCTGGGTCCAGGGGTTTTCACCCCTGCACTACGAGTACGGCAGCTTCTACACCACCCCCGTCGCGTGGCCGACGGGCGGTCTTCGGGCTTCGCTGGCTCGGCGCTTCTCCCAGCGAATCAGCTTGGGCACGTCGGTCGTATCGCTGCACGCGTACCAGCAGTGGAACGCGTCGATCAACGCGTTTGTCTCCGCTCATTCACGCACGCGCTTTCGCGTTGGGGGCAGCCTGGAGCTCGGTGTGCTCTTCGGACGCGAGGGACCCCAAGGCGAGCGTTTCACGTACGCCGCACCGCGCATCTACCTACCCCTGGAGCTCGGTTTCGTGGTGAACCGGCGCGGCGGCATCTTTGCCAAGTGCGGCCCGCTGCTCACACGGACGCCTGGTGGATGGTTCGTTGGCTACGACCTCAGCCTTGAGTGGGAGTTCAACTGATGCTCCTGGCACTTGAGCTTCGCGTGCTGCGCGGCGGCGCAGAGAGCAGCGACGGGATCGAGCCCGAAGGGTCCGACCTCGAGACGCGCCTTCGAGCCATCGTTCCCCGAGCCGAACGTTGGGTCGCACGGGAACTTGGACCCTTCGTGGACTACGAAGATGCGCTTCAAGAGGGGTTGATCGCTCTGGCACTCGCCTACGAGCGCTTCGACGGCCGATCGTCCTTTGAAACCTACGCATACCGCATCATCGTGCGAGCCGCGCGCCGCCACCGTCGTTCGATGCGGCCCGCCCCTCTGGAGGCGTTGCCGCCCGAACCCTCGCGCGTCGACCCCGAAGGCACCATGATGAATCAGCAGGCCCTTCGCGCGCTCTACCGGGCCCTCGACCGCCTGCCCGAGAAACGCCGGACCGCCTTCGTCCTCTGCGCCATCGAAGGACTTTCGGCCTTCGAGGCCGCGGAACGCGAAGGCACCCGCGCGTCCACGATGCGAAGCCGTCTCCGCCACGCGCGCCGCGAGATCGCGCGGCTTCTTTCGCACGACAGCTACCTCTGCGAGCTCATGGGAGTGCGCCGATGACACCGGACGAACTCCTTGAACGAACGCTCGAAAAGGCGAAGCGTGCGCCCGTTGGCGGCCGCGTCGACGCGGCCGCGATGGCCCGCCAGGCCGCGGCGCAGGCCGCCGTGGACCAACGCATCGCGCGGGAGCGGCGCAGCCGCTTCTGGCTCGGAGCAACCTTCAGCGCCGCGGCGATCACGTTGCTTGGTCTCGTGACGTACGCATCGCTTTCGGACGCCCCCGCAGCTGTGAGCAAAACCGAAGCGCCGCCGATGCCATTGCCTACGGCACCCGTCGACGAGGCGCCATCGCGGACGGAAGCCCCTGCACGGCTCCGCCTTGCGACCGGTGACCTGCTCTACAGCTCGACCGGTGCGCGCTTCGAGGTGCCCGAGACGGTGGGCGCGCGCGTCGTTGAGCTCGAATCCGGCGACATGCTCTTCGACGTTGTTCACCGTGAGGGCGAACGCTTCGCCGTGCGCGCCGGCGAAGTTGAGGTCGAAGTGCTCGGCACGGTCTTTTCCGTCCTTCACGACGACGATGTGGTGGCCGTTCGGGTCTTCGATGGGCTCGTGGCCGTTCGACGCGGCGACGAGGTGCACCGCATCGGCGCCGGGGAGATGTGGGCGTCGGGCGATTCACCGGAGCTCGGCCCCTGGCGTACGCGCAGCGACGAGCAGTGGCGGGCCATCGCGCCCGACGGCGTTCGCGAGGAAGGTCGGGGCGCGCCCGAAGAAGGCGCCGAAGGCCTTAGCGCGCCGAGCGGACGGACAGCGCCCCCGACGGCAACGGACGAAACGGCGGACGAGGCGGCGGCGGTCGCCGCCGATCTTTCCGAGGGCCGGCGCCTTCTTCGGGCCGGGGAGTTCGGCGCTCTGCTCGCGCTTCCCCACAGCGACGACGGCGCCTGGCTTCTCTTGCGCGGCGATGCCCTTCGGGGGTTGCGGCGCAGCGCCGAAGCCGCCGATACCTACGAGCGCGCCGCGGCACACCTCAGCGGCCTGCGTCGTGCCCAAGCCGCCTTTGCGGCAGCCCAGCTTCGAACCGACACCGCCCCCCAGTCGGCCCTATCCATCGTCGCCTCCTTCGGGCTCGCGCGCGAGGGTTCGGCCCTCGAAGAGCGGGCTCGGGCCCTTCGCATCCGACTGCTCCGCCGGCTCGGCCGCCAGACCGAAGCCCAAGCCGAAGCAAACGAATACGAGCGCCGCTTTGGTGGCGCGCCCTAGGTAAGCAAGTAGCCATGCTGACGGAAGCGCCGACGCTCGTTGCAGGCTCGGACGAAGCCAAGCGCTCGCCAGCGCCGAACACGCTCGCCGCGGGGGCCGCATCGCATTCGCCGCCGCGATTGGGCGGGCTGCCCATGCTGCTCTACGCCGTGCTCATCGTCGCCGGCTTGGTGGCGGCCATCACGCCTTCGCGCGCCGAGGGCCTGATCGTGGACCGCACCTCAGCGGCAGCGGACACCGCGCGCTCGCCTTCGCCCGTGGCGCACACCGCAAAACCCCGCTGAATCGGAGGATTCCCGGCGCGGGTTGGCAAGCGCGTGTCACGGGCGCCCCCCAGGCACAGCCACGCGGATACGTCGGGGCCGATTGCCTCGGAGCCGTGGGCATGCGTTTTGTTCCCTTGGCCTGGGCTGCTACACCAGCGGCTGTGCGAGATTCGCTCCGGCTCCTGGCAACGTTGCTGCTTTGCGTGACCGCCGTCAGCGCGGCGCGCGCGGACCGTGCATCGGGCACGTGGACCGGGGAGTTTCAGCTTCGGGGCAGCTACTACTGGGAGCGCTCGACGCGGGTCGTCGCGCCTTCCAGCTCGGTTCAGCTGGAGAGCCCGAACGGTGTGCGCCTCGGCGGCGAATACCTGATCGACAGCATCACCAGCGCCAGCCAAGCCGCGGGGGTGCTGGAGGACGTGCGCTTCACGGAGATCCGTCACCAGGGCAGCGTGAACGTGGGCCGAGAGTGGGATCTCGGCGACGCCCACCTCGATCTTTCCGCCAATGCACGCGTCAGCCGCGAGCCGGACTACCTCTCCGTGGGCGGCGGCGTTGCGGCGCAGCTCAGCCTCGCGGATCGAACAACGATCCTGCGCACGAGCTTCAACTACCTGCACGACGAAGTCCGCCAGCGCTTTCAAACGGGCGGCGGTTCACGGCCCAACATGGACGGCTCGATTGGCAGCACGTTCAACGAGAACTTTGAGGCGCTCGCCCTAAGCGTGGGCTGGGAGCAGATCCTCTCGCCCGTCGTCTACTTCCAGCTCACCTACCAATACGGCTACATGGACGGCTTCTTAGCCAACGCCTATCGGCGCGTGGTCGTCAACGATGCGCTCCGGCCGGAAAGCCATCCCGAAGTACGCCGACGGCACACACTCACGGGGCGGCTCGCATTTCACCTGCGCGCGACCCGCACCTCCGTGCATCTCATCTACCGCAGCTACTACGACAACTGGCGCGTCGGCGCGCTCACCCCGGAGGTGCGCATCTACCAGCGCATCTCCCGCCATGCCCTCATGCGCGCCCGCTGGCGTCACTACCGGCAGACGCGCGCGTTCTTCTATGAAGACGTGTATCCGATGGACACGCCGGACGACGCCTTCGTCACCGCCGATCCCAAGATGAGCCGCTTTCACAGCAACCTGCTCGGCTTTCAGATCTTGCTTCGCGGCTCGTTCCTCGACGGCACGCCCCTCGAAGCACTGCGCGACCTCACCTTCGATCTGAGCTTCGACTACATCTGGAACACGAACCGCTTCGGCAACGGCGTCATCGCCGAAGCGGGCCTGCGCCTTCCCTTCGGCTAGTCGCGTGGAGGGCGCTGACGGAACTCCCAAAGGGCCCACTCCATCCACAGAAGAAGGGGCGCCGTGATGAGAAGCAGCTTCCATGTGCATGCGACGACCGCGACGGCGGTCAGCCAGGCAAGGAATCGAAACGCCGGGAATATCCACTCGCAAAAGGCCGCGACCGTCAGCTGCACCCATGCGTTCAGGCCGATGGCCTCGCAGAAGCGGTCGACATGGACGATGCCAGGAATGGACCATTGAAAGATGAGGAGCGAGAGCCCGACAAACGCGCGGGGATCGTAGAGACCGGCGTCCGCTCGCAGGCACGCGAGCACAAAGACCGTGAGTGAACCCGCGAGGGGCACGACGGCGCGATGCAGCTGGGCCGTGATGGCGTGAAGGACCCACGCCGGGGCCCGCCGCAGCGC
>JBCCRV010000484.1:0-5993 GCA_039201085.1 Myxococcota bacterium
ATCCGCAAGAGGGGACCGGCGACTTCCCTTTTTGGACACCGCAAGAACGGTCAAGCGCGCCGAATGGCGGCGTGCCAACATCCCGTCGTCGTGAGCGCCTCCCTTTCATCGCTGCTGCCCCTGCTTCACGAGATGGTCGTAGAGCGTCGTTCGCCGCCGTCGTTGGCGGAGCTCGCGGAGGCGGCGAACCGCTCGCCGAGCCACTTTCAGCGCGCGTTTAAAGCCGCCATCCGTGAGAGCCCAAAGCAGCTGAGCCGGCGTCTTCAGCTTGAGCTCGCGGCGGCCGCGCTTATCGAGACGGACGCCTCCGTGCTTCGCATCGCGCTCGACGTGGGCTTCGAGTCGCACGAGGGGTTCACGCGCGCCTTTCGCGCGCACTTTGGCCAATCGCCGACGCAGCTTCGGAGCTCCCAACGGGCCCTGCGCGGCACGCCGCACGCCGCGTTTCTCGCGCATCTCGGACCCTGCCTTTCGCTCTTTCGAGCAACCGTTCAAAAGCCACCCGTAGGAAAGCCCGTGACGTACGACATTGAGATCCTCGAACGCGAACCCGAAACGCTGCTGATTCAACACGCGACGGCCACGCACGCCACGATTGCTGAGGCGCTCGCCAAGGCGCTGCCTGCGGTGTTCAACCATTGCGCGACCAAGGGCATTGCGATGCTGGGCGTGCCCACCGTCGTCTACACGCACTGGGGTCCTGGCGTTGTGCGACTCGCCGCGGGCCTTCCCGTCGCGCCCGACACGAAGGCCGAAGGCGACTTTGAGGTCTTTTCGTACCCCGGCGGCACCACCTTCGCCGCGGTGCACGTTGGCCCCTACGATTCGCTGAGCAACGCCCACGCCGCGATCGAAGAGCGTTTAGTTTCGGCGGGGCACGCTTCCTGGGGACCCGCCCGCGAAGTCTACCTCACGGACCCGGGAGAAGTGCCGGACCCGGCCGACTGGAAGACGCAGATCCTCTACCCGGTCCGGTAGCGCGCTACGGCGCCCTTGTTGTCTACCCAACGCACGCGGAAAAAAGTGCCGGACCGCGCCGACGGGAAGACACCGATGGACCCGGCGGGCGGCCGATGCCGCAGCACCAAGCCGACGAGGGAGTGCGACGCGCGTCGTGACCGCGCTCAGCCATGCTTCGCCACCGCAAGGCAGCTGCGCACCGCCGCAAGGCGGCGGAGTACGCGTGCAACTTACGGAGCGGTTACCTCGAGCGTTTCGGCGGCGTCCGTGGCCGCGGCAGCGATGTCCATCTGAAGAGGCCGCGGGGTGTTGCTGAGGTAGTCCGGCAGGAGCGATAGATAAGACGCGTCGTCCGGGTGGGCCGATGGGCCACCGGGCACCTGGAAGGTGCAAGCCACGCCGCCCTCGAGCGCTTCACAGAGCAGGCGCATGCTGGCGCCCGCCGTCTGCGTGTAGTCCGCGTTCGGGTTCGCCACGTCCACGGTGAATAGACCGCCGTCGTTGGCAAAGCCCGACTCGTTGAAGCTGGTCACCAGGCCGCCGCTCGCCGCGTCGACATCGGACTGCAGCGTGAGGGTGTGCATACGGCCCCAAGCCCACTCGGCTTCGTTCTCGCCGAGGGCTTCGACCAGCACGTCTCCCGCGGCGTTGAAGGCCGCCGTGATCACGTCCTCGCGCGACTCGACTTCATCTTCCGTGTCGAGGTTGTCCCAGTAGACGTCGCCGGCGAGCAGGGTTTCGCCGCGAAGGAGCCGCACGACCACGATGTTCGGCCCGCGTTCCGGTGCAACACCGTCGTCGCCCACGACGGCTTCGTTGAGCATGCGGATGGCGACGTGAAACGCCGCGCAGCCCGCCGACTCGCTCAGCTCCGCCGCCGGCGCGAGATCCGCCGTTTCGGCGTCGGTGCCCACAAGACCGGTGGGGCAGTCGAAGGCCCAGCCGCCCAGCGCGTTCACCACGCGGTCGCCGTTCGCGCTCAGCGTCAAGCCTTCGGCAGCCGTGAGGAGCAGCGGCGTGAGGTCCTCGCCGATCTGCGAGTGCGTGTCCGCGATCAGCGCCGCCATCGTGTCGGGCGTGTGGGCGTCGTTCGCTTCGAGCAGGTCGACGATGCGCCGCTGACGGTAGCCCGGTGCCACGCTCGTTTGAAACACGCCGAAGGCGTCGTTGGTCGGATCGCCGTCTTCGAGGGCGCCCGTCATGTCGCCGTTCGCCGTCGCGACGAATCCCTCGCGTGGGTTCAGGGCCTGGGGCAGTTCTTCGAAGTCGTAGAAGCTCTCCCATTCGAAGTCGCCGCGCCCATCGAGCGGAAGCCATGGAATCGCTTCGGTGCCGGAAGCGGGATCGTAGGACGTCGCCCAAGGGCGTTCGGGCACGCGGTTGTAGGGGAACCAACCGATGTTTCCGGCGGTGTCGGCGATCACCCAGTTTTGGCCAATGGTGGTGATCTGCCGAAGGGCCGTTTGCGCCTCTTCCACGGTGCTCGCCCGGCTGAGTGAGGTCAGGAAGTTGATGTCCGTCGTGGTGTCGTTGCCCGTCCAGCGCAGCGACAGCATCGGCCCGTCCTCGCTCTCGGCCTGAAGCACGGGGCCGTGATGGGGGACGAAGGCCAGCTCGAATTCGTTCGATGTACCGTCGGCGCGGTCGACGGCAAAGGTGCGCGTGATGATGGGCACCTGTTCGCCGCGAAAGGTCACCGTCGTGCCGTCGTCGCTGACTTCTTCGACGTACACATCGGTCATGTCGAAGTTCGTCGTCGTGGCGCCCCACGCGATGTTCTCGTTCTGACCGATGATGACAAAGGGAAGGCCCGCGAAGGTCATGCCGGCGACGTGCAGGTCGCCGCTTCCGTTCGTCGACGCGTCCATATGCGCGACGTACCAGGTGGACGGGTTGGACATACCGAGGTGCGGGTCGTTGGCAAAGAGCGCGTTGCCGCTTGCGCTCAGCTCCGGTGCCACCACCCAGTTGTTCGAACCGAAGCCGCCAAGGCCGCCGGCCTGGCCCAAGAAACGTTCGCCGAAGAGTCCGAAGGCGGCGTCGTTTTCGGCGAGCAGGGTCGCGCCGGTACCGACGGGTAGGGCCGGGTTCCCCCGCGGCGCGCACTGCATCACGTCCGGCGTGCGCGAAGCCATTTCACCAAACCCATCGAGGATCGGAGCCTCCACCTCCGTGCTGACGTCGAAGAGATCGCGAAAGCGCTGCTCACCTTCGGCGGCGCCAAAGCGTTCGATGAACTCCGCGCGGGCCACGCCGCGGCGGATTTCCGCGTCCGAATCGTTCGTCAGCGAGTCGATGAGGGCGAGCACCGTCGAGACGCTGTCTTCCGGACGCCACGCCGGGATGCGTTCGGCGCTGTAGTCGAAGAGCAGACCGTTCTCGAACTCGCGGGGGAAGATGGCGCCGTTTCGCCCGGCCTGCACGTCGGCGATCCATGCGTTGACGCCGCTCGCGTACGCTTCGAGGACGCCCCGGACCTCTTCCGTAGCGGCTTCGAGCACGGTGTCTTCCAAAGGCATGCCACTGCGGGTTGAATAGAGGGCTCGGTTGCTCACATCCACCGGTTCTGCGAGGTCGGCGGCGAAACTACTCAGAATGCCCGACAGCCGTCCGCTCGTGACGCGCCGGCGGAAGTCCATCTGCACGAAGCGGTCGCGCGCATGAAAGTAGCCGAGGGCCGCGACGCAGTCTTCGTTCGTGGCGCAGTCCAGGCTCAGCACGCCGGCGGCGTCAAAGTGGGCCGATACGCCTGCGCTCAAGCCTTCGATTCGCAGCCCTTCTTCGATGGGCGCGTCGGGGTTCATCTCGAGGCTAGGATCCATACTCACATCCGCCGCATCGGGACCGACCTCCGTTCCGCCGTCGTCGGGACCGCCGTCGTCATCACCGCACGAAGTGAGAAGGAGAATGAGAAAGGGGATAAGGTGAGCGTGCCGCATGGATCACGTATAGCCTTGCTACGCCAGAACTGCGAGTGCGGTCGGCCCAGCCGCTCTGGAACACTCAGAACGGGTCAGCTACTACCGGACGAAGCTAACGAGCGGGACGTGATGTTATGCGGCACTGGCTGTAGCGCCCCTCGAGCCAAAACCCCTCGATGCCTCGCAGGCCCCGTGCGTCGCGGCGGTTGACCACACGCGGGTTTCGAAGGCGGAAGCCCTGCGCAACGAGGCGGCTGAAGTCGCGACGAAGCGGGGGGCAAGGACGCAACTGGAGCCGGCGATCTGGCCGTGTCGCACCTGGTACCAAACGCCCTCCTCCAACTCGACCCACCGCCCAACGCGCCTGACTTCTTGAAGACCGAGGTTCACCTCGTCGGGCGAACGTCCGATCGCGCAGGCGAGCCGAGTGCAGAGTGTGGATTCCCGCTCTTCGACCCGCCCCGGCTCGCTTATCGACGGTTCTGCGCTTTGCGTCAGGGCGGTTTGCTCGTGGTTCGCTTGGGCGCTGCCAGCCGTCGGCGTTGGTCGCTCATCGACTTCAGAGACGTCGCAGCCGAGGACCAGGCTGAGTAAGAGTATCCGTTCAAACACTTGCGCATGGGATGCAACAAGACGGCCGTTCCTTGGCTGTTCACGCCGGCAGGTGGGTTTCGGAGACCCGCAGCGTTCCGAGCGAAATGCCATGAATCGAACCCTGGCGAGCCCTTTGGGAAGCCACAAGGAATCGTGAAAGACGCGAAGCTCACAGAATGAAAGCACTCTTTCTCCCAGGGATGGATGGAGGCGCGCGTTTATCGCGTCGCTTTCGCGATGCGCTTGAGCCGGTGGTCGAAGCGGAAGCCGTTACCTATCCGGCGGACCAAGCATTGGGCTACGCGAAGCTCGAGGTGCTCGTTCGAAGCCGAATCGAAGCGCACCAATCACCTGTCGCGCTGATTGCCGAGTCCTTCTCCGGGCCGCTGGCCATTCGGCTTGCGGCCGCCGGCGACTTGAACCTCCGCTGCCTCGTCCTCGTCGCCACCTTCGCGCGATCTCCCGCGCCGCGTGTTCTTTCGCCTTTCGTACGAACGGCGATGTTTACCCGAGCTCCACCCGCGTTTGTCGTTCGGCGCTTTATGCTCGGCCAAGACGCAGAAGATGAAGCGGTCGACGACGTTCAGCGCGCCATCCGCGAGGTTGAAGGCCATGTCCTCGCTTCGCGCCTTCGAGCGGTGCTCGAAGTGGACGTTACTCAACGCTGTGGGGACATTCGCGTACCCGTGCTGTACTTACGGCCGACGGACGATCGATTGGTTCGGCGGCCCATCGCCGTACACCCAGAATGGGAGGTAAGAGCCGTGAAGGGTCCGCATCTGCTTCTCCAGCGCCACCCGGTAGAGTCTGCGAGGATCGTCAGCGGTTTTGTCCAGCGCTGCCGTTAGGCGGCTGATTACCTTGGCCAGGCCGTTCCGTGAGAACAGTGGATTTCGTCTCGTTGCGGATCCACGAGACTGAGCATCCAGTCGATGCTCGAGTTGCGCGCTTTGTTCGCGCTCCTGACAGCGCTTCCCGTTAGTTAGGTAGACGCGTATCCTGCGTTCATGCGCTTCGGTCTCCACGCCGGCATGATCCAACCCGTCTGGCTGCTCGTTGCCATGTTCTTGGGGGCCTGCGGCGGCTCGACCCAATCGGCTCAGCCGTCCGCAAGTAGCCGGGAGGCTTCTCGCTCCGACCCTGCGCACAGCCAAGGGCGAGCGCCGTCCGACCAAGGGATGGCGACTTGGCCGCGTACGGACCCACCGCCCTTTCCGCCCGAGCAGCTGCGGGCGGTGACATCCCCCATCGATGCGAATCTGCCGCGTGAGCAACTCGAACGAATTGCCGCCTTCATCCGCTGGTACGAACGCGATCCATTCGATCCCACCATCGGGATCAATGTGCAGCCGTCGATACGCGCCACGCTGATCGCTTGGCTTGCGGAGTCGCCCGATGTGAGCGTTGTCGTGACCGTGTTTCTCTCGCGAATGACGGAAGGTCGCGGAGGCGATCCAGAGCAATTGGGAGCGTTTGTCACCGTCGGTAGCACGCTCGGGATGGCGGCCGATGCGATCG
>JBCCRV010000485.1:0-5991 GCA_039201085.1 Myxococcota bacterium
GCAGGCGACGTCAAGGACGAAGCGAAGCGACCTTGACGTTGCTGAGCATGTCGCCACGCTCCGGCCGTTGGGGCGACGTCCTCACACCTCGAAACCACGAAACGATCTCTCGAGCTCGTACACCGAAACCCTGACACCCTCACGCGGGACGTCGCGCGACGCGGGACGCGGGACGCGCGACGCAGACTCATCCTTCCAGCGCCTCCCGAATCGCATGGGGCAGCTTGCGAAGGGAAGCGTCCGCCGCTTTTCGCCACGCGGGGCCCTTGGCGCGAAGCTCGGACCAGCGCTGCGCCAACTCCTCGGGTTGATCGCTCAGGAGGACTTCGAGAAGCGCTTCGGCCTGGGCTAGATCCTTCGATGCCTTGCTGTGTTCGGTGGGGTTTCGCCGTTCCGCGACCATGAGCTTGTGGAGCGCGTAGCGCGCCGGCGAAGGAACCGTCACCAAGATGCCGCTCTGCCAGAGAAGGGCGGCGGGCACCGGATCCCGCAGCAGGTAGTCGAGGAATCGAACGGGCGTGGCATGCGCATCCAACTGAGGAATGGCCCGCGGGCGCGGAGACCCACGACCGCTCCACGGCGTGATCAGATCCACGGAAAGCTCGCCGCTCGGAAGGCGCCAACGCGTCGCGTGAGGCGGGCGGTCACAACCCAACACGGGCTCGAACCTTCGGTCAACGCCGCGGAGAATCGCCGCCGCGCCGGGTTTCACGCGAAGCCCCGTGGCCCTGGGCGTCTGCCCAAGGTCGATGTCGGCGGTGAGCGCAGCTGCCGCTGGAAGACGCACTCCCAGCATCGCGGGATAGGCGCGAAAGGCCTGCGTTCCCACCAACACCGAACCGCTGCGGAACACGCCGGCGGCAGCCAGCGCCGCCATCACGCGTCCAGAAAGCGGGTCAAGGGTCGGGTAGAACGACGCACGCAGCGCGCGCACGAGCGTGCGACGACCAGCCCGACGTTCCCGCGCGGCCTCGATCGCGTGCTTCGCATCCGATAGGAGAGGCTGCAGCTCCGGTGAATCGGGTCCGATCGAGCGCTTGTGGATTCGACCGCCCACCTTCGTCTGGTGGTACCAGTACCCCTTTCCCTGCACTTCGAGGCGAACGAGGCTGCCGCCGTCGCGCCAAGGATTCGGCTCCTCGTCGGCGTGCGACGCGACCAGCTCGGAGTAGCTGGCCTGAGCTATCAGGGAAAAGCGGCGCACGCACTATTATGTACCCAAAATCATATTCGGGTACATAATATGCGCTGAAAAAATTCCTCCTCCTTTTGACCGCTTTTGAGGGGCTCGCCCCACTGGTCTCAAGAGATCGGCGTTTCGTCGATAGGTAGGAGCACTTGGGTGAAGACTACGCAACGAGGCAAGATCGGACGTCGTCGCTTGCTGCAGCTGGGAGCCGCGGGGCTGGCCACGGCGCCGCTTTGGAACCGCGGACGGAGCGCGGCCCAGCTCGGCGGCGGCGCGAAATACCTCTTGGTGTTTCACACGCCCGGCACGGACGTGGACGCCTGGGCGCCTACGGGCTCATCGGACACGTCGATTGCCTTCAGCGAGATGACCGAACTTCTCGAGCCCCTCCGCAGCGACCTGATCCTCTTTGAGGGCTTCGACAGCCTCGGTACGGCCGGTCAGCACGGCGCCGTCGGCGGCCTCACGGGCTCGACGGACTGGAACAACCTCTACTCGCTCGACCAGTTCGTCGCCGACCGGATCGCGGAGAGCGGCGTACGGACCCCAATCCGCAGCCTGATCCTCGGCAGCGTTCCCGGCGAAGACCAGCGGTCCTTTTGGCAGCCCGGCGGCAATCCGCTCACGCCGATCGCATCGCCGCGCTCCGCCTTCGACGCCGTCTTCGGCACGGCGCCGCCGCCTCCCGCGAGCGACGGCGAACCCGCCGAAGCCGATCCGCTTGCCGAGCGGCGCCTGCGATCGCTGGCGCTCCTAGAAGGCGAAGTCGCGTCCCTTCGTGATCGCGTCGGCGTGCGTGAAGCGAACAAGCTTGGTCTGCACGCCGAATCGCTCGCCGCCATTCGGGCGCGCATTATGGGAACGAGCGGCGGCGCTGGCGGCGGCGGCGGCGGTGGTGGCTGCGCGCCGGGCTCCGCCCCGACGGACACGGACAGCGACCTCACAAACAGCCGTCTTCAGCTCGACCTCGCCGTGGCGGCCTTCGCCTGCGACACGACGCGCGTCGCGTCCGTTCAGTTCGGCCACCACCAGAACACGCAGGTCGCCCTGCCCGGCATCGGCACGCCGGGCAACTGGCACAACGACTTCATGCACTCCGATCCGGCGCCCCGCCGCCGACTTATCGAAGTCGAGCGCTGGCTTTGCCAGCAGTTCGTCGACGCGGGCCAGCGGCTGAAGGGGCTGCCGGCGCCGGACGGCAACGGCACCCTTTGGGACCAAACGCTGATGATCTGGACCCGCGACATGGGCGACGGCATCAGCCACGCGGGCGATAACATGCGCTTCGTGATCTCCGGCGGCGCCGGCGGCTACCTGCGCACGGCGCCCGGCGGACGCTACATCAACGGCAGCGGCGCGCCGCACCTTCGTGTGCTGCTCACGGCCGCCGAAGCAATGGGCATCGAGGACTTCTCGGGCTTCGGCGATAGGAACCTTTCCGGCAGCGACCGCCAGGCCGTGGAAGGAGCGCGGGCGTGATCCGTCTATCCCCTCTACTCCTCTGTGCGCTCTTCGCGTGCGAAGGAACGATCGGCGAACAGGTGCCGGACGTGCTCGTTGGCGCCGACATCCCTGAGCCCGAAACGATCGAGTGCGAAGGCGTTGGCGAGCCCATGCTGCGACGGCTCACGTCCGTCCAGTACCGGAACTCGCTCGTGGCGCTCTTCGACGGCGACGAAAGCGTGCCCGAAGGCGAAGTGCTCAGCGATCCCGCGCGCCTCGGCTTTCGCGTCGATGCCGCCGAAGCGGTGATTCGCGACCTGGGCGCCCAACAGGTGATGAACCACGCCGAAGCCGTGGCCGCGTGGGCGGTGGAGCAGAAGCTCGGTCAGCTTTCGAGCTGCCAGGATCCTTCGCCCGAGTGCCGGCAGGCGTTCATTGGGCGCTTCGGACGCCGCGCGTACCGCCGGCCCCTCGATGCGGCTACGGTGCGCGCCTACGAGGACCTTTTCACCGCCGAACCGACGTTTGCGGACGGCGTCGAAGCCGTGATCGCGACGATGATTCAGTCGCCCCACTTCCTCTACCGAGCGGAGCTTGGTCAGCGCCGGAACGGCTTCTACCACCTCGACGACTTCGAGCTGGCAACGAACCTCGCCTTCACGCTCACGAACCGTCCGCCAAGCGACGCGCTCCTCGATCGCGCCGAACGGGGCGAGCTTCAGAGCCCCGAAGCCATTGGCGAAGTCTTCGATGAGCTGATCAACACGGACGCGGCCCGCCAGAACCTTGGCGAGTTCGCCGAAGGCTGGCTCGACGTGGAAGACCTGCTCGGCCGCGCAAAGGACGAGACAGAAGTCGCCTTCGGTCCCGAGCTGCGCTCAGACATGCTCGAGGAAACGCACCTGCTGTTCATCGACGTGTTCGAATCGAACGGCGGCCTGAACGAGCTGCTGAGCGCCGACTACACGTTTGTGAACGGACGCCTTCGCAGCCACTACGGGATGGGCGGCGGCGGCGACACCTTCGAGCGCGTCGAACTTTCGAACGGCCGGGCCCGCGGCGTTCTCGGCCACGGCAGCGTGCTCAGTCGCCATGCCCTCGCGTTCCTTTCCTCCCCCGTGATGCGCGGCTACTTCGTGCGCGAGCGGCTCCTCTGCCAAGAGCTTCCGGCCCCACCCGCGGGCATCGATACGAACATCGAACCGATGGAAGCACGTACGTTGACGACCCGCGAGCGCTACATCGAACACTCGGAGAACCCTGCGTGCATCGGTTGCCACACGCTCATGGACCCGATCGGCTTTGCCTTCGAGCACTTCGACGCCTACGGCCGTTTCCGCGACAACGAACACGGCATGCCCGTCGACGCGACGGGAGAGTTGACCTTGGACCGCAACTCCTCCGAGGGTGTGCCTCTCGATGGACTCGACTCCCTATCGAATGTCCTTGCCGGCACCGAGGAGATGGAAGCGTGCTTCGCCCACTACCTCAGCTACTACGCCTACGGTGTGGAGGGCTGCGGCACGGACTTTACGCCGGCGACGAGCCTGCGGGATCACCTGCGGGGCGTGGTTCTCGCCGACCATTTCCGCATGCGTGCGCTCGAAGAGTAGGCGCGTTGTTTCCATTGCGGCGGCCGCGTTGTCCGCCGCATTGGTTCTATCCGCGGCCCCGGCGCAGGCCCAGTCGCTGACGATCGAGGTGTCAGCGGAAGAGACGGTTCGCGATCGCTTGCTCGGTCAGCTCGTCGACCTCGACGTGCGAATCAGCGAGCTTCATCGACCCAGCGCGACGCTGGAGGAGTTGGAAAACGGCGACGCAGAACTCTGCATCTTTGTGCGCGTCGACGCCGCCGTCACCCTGGGGCTCATCGATCGACGAGGCGGCCTGGCGCAGCGCACCGGCCTTCCCGACGCGAGCACCGTCAGCATTGAGACCGCGGCCCTTCAAGTTCGTGAATGGACACAGGAGATCCTGCGAGAGGACGCTGTCCGAGCCGCGGAGCACGAGAGCGCAGACGACAGCGACGACGAGCCGGAGCGTGACGACGCGCCGCGCGAGGCGCCGTCCCCAGTGCAAGCCAGCCTGGCCCTCAGCGCGGGCTGGCATCTGATCGGCCTCGGCGCCGACGCACCCTTTCAAGGCGCGTGGCTTGGCATGGGTGCGGGCCGGTCTCATCCGCGCTGGTCCTGGCGTATCGGGCTTCGCGGCGCCTTCTCCACGGCCCAGCGCTGGCGCCGGGAAGACGTGGCCATCGAGCACGCCCGATTTCGCGTGTCCCTCTGGGCCAGCGCAGCGCGGCACTGGGGCGCCTTCGACGGTGACCTTCGCATGCAGCTCGGCGTATTGGGACATTCGCGGGAAACGCTCGATGCCGGCGCCGGACGTGTGCCCACCCCGGACAGCCGAAGCGCTTCCGCCTTCATCGCTGCCAGCGTCGGAACGGGCGTTCATGTGTACGGCGGTCTGGCCTTCACCCTTCGAATCGGCGCGGAACTCGCCCTCGATCGTCAGGAATTTCAGGCCCAGAACGGCCCACGCTTTTCGCCCTGGTGGGTGCGCCCGATCGCCGAAGCGGGCCTGCGCTTCACCTGGCCTGCATGATAATCGTTACCTTCGACGGGGCACTTTTGACCGCTTTTGCCCGCGCGTCCCCACTGATCCAATAACCGTGACGGTCGATTCTCCCAGCAGCGACGCATTTGGCAGCAGCGCTCCCAACGGTGGCGCTCGTAGCAGCAAAGGCCTGCACAGCGCGGACGTGCGCCTCGCCCGCGCCATCGCCAAAGGTGACCGAGACGCGGCGGCCGAGCTCATCGAGCGCCTGCAGGGCCGAACGCGCAATCTCGTTCGGTACCTTGTGCGCGGCGACCAGGACGTCGACGACTTCGCCCAAAACGCCCTGATGGAGGTGCTGCGCTCCGTTCACACGTACCGCGGCGTTGCATCCCTCGAGCACTGGTCGAGCCGCATCGTCACGCGCCATGTGCGCGCGGCCCTCGCGCGTCGCGCCCGGTACGAGAGCCAGAAGCAAGACATCGGGCCGAGCCTTCGGCTCCTGCGCCCGAGCCGGAGCGAGTACGGCGCGCGCCGGGACGTCGCGCGGGCGCTGGATGGGCTGCCCGACGCGCAGCGCGAAGCGCTCGTGCTCTTTCACGTCGTCGGCATGACGCTGAAGGAAGTCGCCAAGGAAACCGGCGTCGCCGAGAACACGGCGAAGAGCCGGATTCGACTCGCCATGGACAAGGTTCGAGGAGCGCTGGCGAGCGCAGGTTGAGGTAGAGACGATGGAACACAAACCAGACGAATGGCAGCTACGGCCCTTCGACGAAGCGAGCGAAGGCTTGCTCGACGGCGAA
>JBCCRV010000486.1:0-5966 GCA_039201085.1 Myxococcota bacterium
GCCGCACGTCGCGCGGCGAGAAGTGGAAGCTCATGCACGCCGCAGCACTACGCAAGGTCGGTGCCATGCACGGCGAGGACGACGCGAGAGGCTCATGCATACGTCGCCTCGGCGGCCCCTCCGATCACGCTCTGGCGCGGAGAACAAGGCAGTCGACGCCGCGCACGTATGCGAACACGTGGCAAACGTCGACATCGCGACGTGGACGCTCGGCCCGAGTGCGTAGACGCATAGGTCACGGCCCAAACGCGCGGTGTCTCGCTGCGCGGGTGGCAGCGTCTCACGTGGTCACCCGCGGTACGGTTCGCTCGCAAAACGGCTCGTTGCGCGCCGACCAGTTCAACCCGAACTCTGTTTACGCGGCGTACCTCGATTCATTGCTCACAATGACGAGCGAAAAGATCCCCGGCGAGGTCTTTCCCGTCCGCTAGCGCGCCACCGTTTGCACTCTACGAAACCCGCGCCGTGCCCACCAACGTCACCGTTTCTCCCCGTCGCGCTGGGAAGAAACGGGCTGCCTACAGCGTCTTCAACGGCGGCAGCGGCTGGCGAATACGATATTCACCCAGTAGACGGCCCTTATGAGAAAGGCTTAGAGCGTGCGAACACAGCGGAAGCCGCGCTCCTCAAGGCGCTGTATGCCGTTGGCTCCCGCACGGGACGCCGCCCTTGCGCGCGCCCGCGGTACGCTCCAGCTGGCGCCGCGAACCGTACGCGTATCGGTGGTGCCAAAGCGATCGCTAAGGCCGACGGGATCACGTTCGCGGAGGCTCGTTGCGTCGATGACGTAGACGTCGTGGCACCACTCATCGAGGTTGCCGCCCATGTCGTAAAGGCCGGAGGCGTTGGGCGCGCCACTCGCCACGGGCTGACGGCCGGCGCACGCCGGGCCCCCAAAGAAGGAAAGGTCGCGGCAGGGCGCACGGTCCACTTCGCTGTTGTGACAGCTGACCACCCCATCATCGACGGCGCCAGCGTCGGGCCCGCACTCGCTGCACGCCGACGGCGCAAAGTCCCCGTAGGGCGTCATCGAGGCCGTTCCGGCTCGGTAGGCGAACTCCCACTCGGCTTCCGTGGGCAATCGAAAGCCCGGGCAGTCGACGATCGCTTCGCCCGCGTAGGTCGGGCTGTCCGTGCAGCGCGTCGCGTCCTGCGCGCCGTCGCAGGTGTAGCAGCGCTCGAAACCGCCCTCGTCCGAAAGGGCGTTGCAGTAAGCGGCGCCCTCGTGCCAGCTCACGAGGTTGACGGGGCAAGCGTCGCCGCAATCGTCGATCGGGTCGCGCGCCGTCGCGACAAGACGGCTGTACTCACCCTCCGTCACCTCCGTTTCCGCGATTTCAAAGGCGCGGGTGATCGTCACATTCCACTGCGTTTCATTGATCGCCTCTCGGCACGGCTCCGACGCGGGCGATCCCAACGTCGCGGATCCAGCCTCGACGCGTTGGAAGCCCGGAGTGAGCGCGGTCCGCCCTTGGTCTTGGCCTTCATCCAAGGCGAGCTCGGGCCCTTGCTCCCGTGGCAGGTCCGCGTCTGGAGCGCGCCGCGACGAATCACTGCAGCCGATGAAAGCGAAGGCCGCGAGCGCCGCTACTAGAACGTAGGAGCGCTCGCGGGAACGCGCGTAGAGCGCGTCGCGAAGGACATGGGCTGAAAGCAGGCTAAGTTGCATAGCGGGATTCTCCGTTCGCGTACGCGCGCGCATCATCAACCCGATTCGACGGCTCCGCGAAACAGCTCAGCGCGCTGTGAGCTTCGTCTCAGCCACAGGCGAGGTCAACGCGAGCACGTCGCTGCCCGCGCGCTGGCGAGTGGCGGGCATGAGTAGCTACGCAAGGTCCCGTATTTCATCCTTTTTTCGCGAATGACGGCACGAGTTGCTGGACCTTTCGAAGGGGCGAAAACTCGCAGTCAAAGCTGCGCTCGTAGCGAGTACCGCGCAGTTCTAAGGCAAACGGGGACGACGATGAAACAAGCATGGATAGGCGTTTGGTTGGTCACGGCGATCGGCGTCGCGCACGGGCAGCGAAGCCCGTCGGCCGCTGGCCCTCGAGTTCTCATTGCTCGACTGCAGGGCGACCATTCGGAGGCCGCGCGTACGGCGGTCGCCCAAGCAATGCTCGCCGTTCAAGATGAACTCCTGGCGTGCGTGGGGACCGAGCGCGAAAGCGTGTCCGTTCAGCTTCGCGCAGCCGGTGGACGAATCACGACGGCCCATGCGGAGATGGAAGCGGCTGAAGGCCCCGACCCATCCCGATGCGTCACGCGCGCCCTTGAAGGAGTGGCGATGCCCAACGAAGTCGGCGATCGGTTCCACGTTGTGCTCATCGCCTTCGCTTCGAGTCCGTTCGCCGGCCTGGGCCTGCAAGCTGGAAGCATGGGCACCGCCGAAGGAACACACCGTGCGAACGCTGCGCGCGCCGAGGCTGACCGAGAAGAAGGCACGGACCCACCCGCTCGGCGCCGCGCCCGCGTTCGAATTGGCCGCTTCGAAGTGCGGGGCTCGCTTCGCAGCGTTGTGATCCGGCGTGCGCTTCGCCGCCGCGTCCCCGCGCTGCGCGACTGCTACGAGCGCGAACTTGAATCGGAGCGGGATCGTTCCGGCCGAATCGTGGCGCGCTTTACGATCAACGCGGAGGGCGGCGTCGAGTCCGCCGACGTCACCAACGTCGAAGGCGAATTCGGTGGCGCGCCCGAGTGCATTGCACGCGTCCTTGAGCGCGTGCGCTTTCCAAGGCCTCCGGACGAGGAAGCCGTGGTCGTGACCTTCCCCATTCGTCTTTCGACGAGCGGGCGCTGACGCAGACTCACCTCCGGAGACGAAGCGCGCAGGAATGCGGATTGGGCCAGGACAGGCGGTTCGCGCCGAGACCTTTCCGCAACGCTCAGTTTTCGAAGGCGGACTGCAGCTCTTCGATGAGCTCTTTGGCGCGAGGACTCAGATCCTTCGGCACGTCCACTTGGACCAAACACACGAGGTCGCCTTCGCCGCGGCCATCGAGCCGGGGAAAACCGGCGTCCCGCACGACGACCGTGTCGCCTGGCTGGGTGCCCGGGGGCACCTTGAGCTCGACGGGGGGCTCGCCCTCGACCAAGGCTTCGAGTTCGATCTTCGCGCCGAGCGCCGCTTGCGGATAGCTGACCTTGAGCTCACGGACGAGGTCGTAGCCGTCACGGCCGAAGCCTGAAGGAATGTCCACGGCCACGTCGACGTAGAGATCGCCGGGCGGACCGCCGCGGCTGCCGGCTTGGCCCTTGCCGCTCAAGCGAAGCTGCTGGCCCTCGTCGATGCCGGCAGGAATCGTTACGCGCACCGTGCGCTCCTGCGTCAGCTGGCCCGTGCCCTCACACTCGGGACAGCTCTCCACGGCGATGACGCCAGCGCCGTGGCACGTGGGGCAAGCGGTCTGAAGCAAAAACCCTCCGCGCCGCTGGGCGACGCGCCCGACGCCCCCGCACGTCGTGCAGCGCTCCAGCTTGCCGTCCTTCGCACCGGTTCCATCGCACGCACCGCAGGGCGTGGGATGGCGGAGTTCGAGCTCGCGCTCCGTGCCCGTCATGCACTCAGCAAGGCTAAGCCGCACCGTGGTGCGAACGTGGCTTCCGCGCGATGGACCCGTTCGGCGGCCGCGACCACCACCGCCGCCGCCGAAGCCGCCAAACATATCGCCGAAGAAATCTTGAAAGTGGCTGAAGATATCGCCGACGTCGCCAAAGCCCGGACCGCCGCCCTGCAGGCCCGCGTGGCCGAAGCGGTCGTACACGGAGCGCTTCTCCGCGTCGTTGAGCACGGCATAGGCTTCCGCGGCTTCCTTGAACTTGGCCTCGGCTTCGGCGTCGTCGGGATTGCGATCGGGATGAAACTCCATCGCCATCTTGCGGTACGCCTTTTTTAAGGTCCGCTCGTCGGCGTTTCGATCGACGCCAAGGACTTCGTAGTAGTCGCGCTTTTCCATGCTCAAGGGGCGGTCAGGACTGCGGACCCGCATGGGCCAACCGCGCGAACCTAAGCGCCCTGAGGGAGCGGTCAAGACGAGCGGACGCTGGGCGGAAGCAAGCCCTTGCCCGGAACGACGGGAGAAGGGCACCGACGTCCAGCCGTCAAACGCAGTGTCGCGCTCAAGGCACGCGGGAGACATCAATAATATCCAACACTTATGTGGCACGCCCGACGGCGCGTGCACCGAGCCAGACGGCGCGCACCTCCACGAAAGGCACGACCATGGAAAACCAAGCCTCACTTCGCTGGCTGGGCAGCAACGGTCCGCTGTTCTCTTGTCCGCAACGGTCGCGGCGGCGCGGAGTCTACCGGCGAGCCACGGAGGAAGACTGCGCAAGATTTGATCGGCCACTCGACTGACCAGCGTGGGGTCGACCGTTCACCCCGACGCGGCGCGCCAAACGGTACGGCTGTCGCGCGAAGATGGGGTTTTGGCGTCCGCCGTTCGTGTTCGACACGGGCCCGTCACAGAAACGCCTTCGTGGAAGCTGGCATCCATCGTGCAGTGGGGTGACGCGTACTCGAGAGGATGAACGAGTGCGCACACCAAGGAGTTTTGTCGTGTCCAAGTTCATGAAGATCGCCACCCTACTGATGACCGCCCTCGCCGTGGCCTGCGGAGATGCGTCCGTGAAGGGCGCCGAAACGGACGTGCCTGAAGACGGCAAGTTCGACCGCTTCTTCGCACCGACGGAACACGGGGATGCGGAACCCGGCGTCACGTACGTGGCGACCTTTTCGCCAGATACGCGCTTTCACGCGTGGGACCTCGACCTCGGCAGCGACGCAAGCGTGACCCTTTCCACCGGGTCCGAGACCGGTGAAGAGCTCGACACGGTCATGTACGTGTACCGCCGCAACGACGACGGCACCTTCGGCCGCTACCTTCACCGTGCGGACGACCCGAACCCGGGCGACCTCTGGGCCGGCTTCGATGCCCTTGCCCTTGAGGCGGGCAGCTACCGCTTTCTTGTAAAGGCCTACAGCAGCGACACGGAAGGCGACTTCACTTTCACGCTGACCTGCCCGGACGGTTGCGGCGCCGCGCCGGCCACCACCTTCGAGTGCCGCTTCGGCGTCGATGGCAGCCCCTTCCTTCAGTACGACGTGACGGACCCGTACCGCGATACGCCGGCGCAGCTGCTCGGTGAGCTCACCGCCGACAACATTGCAGACGCCGACTCGGAGCTGATTCGCATCTCCGGTCAGGCCGCCCGCCGCGACGGTTGGGCGACGATCGAGGAGTACCTCGACAACGTCGACGAGGGTACGCTGGAGATCTACGAGCTCTCCTGGTTCAGCACGGCCTACGAGTGGGTTCGCGGCTTCAGCGGCGGCAACGAGTTCGGCTACATCTACGACTACGGCTTCGACGGCCCCGTAGCCGAGGTGAGCGACGGCGACATCGCCGGCTGCCGCGACGACGAGTGCAGCTTCCGGATCGAGCACAGCTTCCCCAACGCGTCTTCGGACCTGCTCGGCGAGCCGCTTGCGACCCTTGAGGATACGTACGACGCGTCCAACCCACCGACAGGCCTTGAGCTCGAGCAGATTCGCGTGCTCCTTGTGCACGAGACCTACTTCTCGCAGGAAGAAGTCGCTTCGGCGTCCCTCGAGGACCTGTTCGATGCCTCCGACGACAATGACTTTGCCTTCTACGCCGTAGGCGAGGCAGCCACCTGGATTCAGTTCTACGGCGGCGACAACGAAGTGGGCGGCTTCTTTGAGGCCGGAACGACGAACCTCGTCGGTGTGGTGGGCGACGGCGAAATCTCCGCCTGCATGCCCACGAACTAACGCGCGCGTGCGCCAGCGAGGAAGGCCGTCTCCTTCGGAGGCGGCCTTTCTTTGTTTCCGACCGACGCACGCTCCCCGAGACACCCAGAGCACCCGTGCCCCTTCCAGGGACACACACTCCACCGCACGCCCAGTGCCCCCTCCAGGGACACCCACTCCAGCCGGCGCTTCC
>JBCCRV010000487.1:0-5966 GCA_039201085.1 Myxococcota bacterium
GAGCTCGATGCGTGGCTGTAGCTCGACTCGCAGACATCCGGGAGCAAACGCGCGTGCATCTCCTGCCGAAAGGCCAGGTCCTTCATATTGCCGCAGCTGCCGACGACCTGAAACTGGCCTGACTCCTTCATCACGGCGAGCAGGAGCGAGCGCACAGCGCCCTCTTCGTCCGTGCGTTCCGTAAAGCCGATCACCGCCGCATCGAGCGTGAAGGCGGGCTTGATCTTGAAGGTGCGGCCGATCTCCGCCGAGCGAACGACGAGGCCTTCGCCCTTTCCTTCGCTCACCCACTCGTCGTAGAGCGCCTGAACGCGCTCGTGATCGTCCGTTTGCTCCGTGCGCACGCACTTCACGCGCTTGCCGCCGTCGAGCAGGCGCTCCACCACGGCCAAACGCTCGCCGTAGTCCACGGCCGGTTCGGGGGCCGCGCTATCGCCGCCGGCGACCAAATCGAAGGCCACAAAACCGATGCGCGCCGTCTCCGCCGTCGCCCCACCGGAGCGCGCTCGGGCGAGGTCGCCGTGCCGGGGACGCCCTTCTTTGCGAAGGGCAAAGAGTTCGCCGGCCAGCACGAGCCGTCCCTGAATGCGCGGCATCATCACCTTGCGCGCTTCCCTGAGGAGCGGAAGGTCGCCGGCGATCACCTTGCCGTTCGGTGCGACGAGGGCGAGCTCTTCGCCTTCAGCGACGAGGAACCAGCATTCGCCGTCGATTTTTGGCGACACGAAGAGCTGCCCCTTCGGCAAGGTCTCGAGCTCGTCGGCCGTGAGCGCACGGTACCGGCTCGCCACCGTGCGCTTGTAGCGCTCGACCATGCGCGCCAGGTCCACGTCCTTCACGCTGCCCGCACGAGCGATGAGTCCCTCACCAAGGGGCGACGCGCCCACGAGATCAAACAGCGCCGACATCAGGCCTTCTCCTCTTTCGCCACTTCCTCGCCGGCCGGCTTGGGCGGCTCGGGAAGCTTGAGCTCCATGTTCGAAAGATGCAGCAGCAGCTGGTAGCGCTCGCCGTCGATGCGTCCTTCAAGAAAGGCGCGGTACGGCGTACCGTTGCTCACGAGCACGAGCGGATCCTTTCCGCTATCGCCGGCGCCCATCATCACGAGTTCCTTCGACTCGGCGAGCTCCTTCGCCATGGCGTAGAGGTAGTCGTAGGTCAGACCGTCGCGGTGCGTCAGCGCCAGCGTGCGGCCGAACACAAAACGGCGAACGGCCACGGCGGCCTTCACGCGGCGGCCCGTCCAGCGCACGGGCATCTCGTCGTTGACGTTGGCGTCGCGGTCTTCCGGGGGCTTTCGCTCGATCTCCTACCCCTGCGGATCGTAGAGAATCTCGATGGTCTTGGGCGGCGCGTGCAGCGTCGTTCCGTCGGCGGCCAAGAAGACGCGCTGCGTATCGCCGACCTCTCGTCCGATGAGCTCGAGGTCGAGCTCCGGATCACCGTCGACGAGCGCCTTTCCGTAGCTCTCACCGTGCTCTGCGGCGAGATTCACGTGGTTGGTCTCCGCCGTCGACGAAAGAAAGCGCCGGAACGAAGTCGGCCGACCGGGAATGCCCTTCTGCGTTCGCGGAGGCGGCTTGATCGTGCCGAAGAGCACCGTCGCATCGCGGCCGGCGGCGTTCGTGAGGTACAGGATTCGCTGAAGTGCTGGCATCGTCAGAAGCTCTCAAAGTCAAAGTCGAGGTCGTCGTCTTCATCGTCCTCGATGACCGGAACAATGGCCTTCACGTCCTGCCAGACCGGCTCGGCACCGTTGCCGACGATCGCAAAGGTGTCGCCCGCCGGATTCTGCAGGAGCACCGCCTCGTCCGCGTCGAAGCCGTCTCGGTACGCAAAGGGAAAGCGGTAGATCGTTCCCGCCGCGAGCGATTCGCTGAGCGCGTCGTCGCCCTCCGCCAGCTCGAGGGCGTAGACCGCCTTGACGCGCAGGTCGAGAAGCACCCGCGGGTCGGCCACTTCAAGCGCCTGCGGCACGCCGAGCGTGGTCTTGACGGGCTCGACGGGATTGCCCTCGGCGTCCAGGCCGACGAGCTCCTTGTTCGCGACCCAATAGCCTTCGTCCGTGTAGTAGCCCTGGGCGGTCATGCCGCTTTGCACGAGCACCTCACCGTCCGAAGTCAGCTGGGCGCGCGTACAGGGTTCGCCATCGGGGCCGAGGTGAACGCGCTTTCGCTGCTTGTAGAGTTTGCTGCGGTCGAGCTTCTTGAGCGCGTACGACGCCTGTCCCTCACCGAGCTGCACCACGATTTGGCGTGCCATCGGCGGGACTGTACCGCGGACGCCCGCGAAGTGAATGCGGAACGATTCAAGCTGCCGAAATCGTTTGCATTATGGTGCAGGGCGCGGGCGCAGCACGCTCACTCGAGCTCGAAGAGCGCCTGACCCTCGTCCACATCCGCGCCGTCTTCGACGAGCACCCGCTTGATGGTCGCGCTCGCGCCCTCGAAGCGCACCCGATTGAAGGTCTTCATGATCTCCAGAAGGCCTACGGCGTCACCGGCACTCACCCGGTCGCCGGCCTTCACAAAGGCGTCATCGTCCGGCGATGGCCGCAGGTAGAAGCGTCCGCTCATGGGCGACGCAAAGGTATTGCCCGTCAGTTCGGACGTCCCGTCGTCATGCCTCGCGTCATCCACCGCAGCTTCGAGCACGAGAAAGGCCTTCCCGTACTCCGCGTGACCGATGACGACCTCGCGCACCTGGCCGGCGCTCGGTGCGGTGACGAAGTAGGCGCGACCAAGGATGCGAAGCACGGCCACGCGCTGGCCCCGACCGACCCGGTCGCCCTTCTTTACGCGAAGGGCGAGCCGTCCGGTCATCGGCGAAAGAAGCGTCGTCACGCCCTCCGCCGACTCGGCGTCTGCCTCGACGCTCTCCGTGGCATCGTCCCGCTCGGCGAGCAGGGCGACATCATGGAGCGACCAAATGCGCGGGTTTCGCACGGTGCGGTAACCGGTCGACTGGTAGGCGCACTCCACGAGCGTTTCGAGCCAGGGACGCAGCTCCTCGAGGCGAACGATCTCGTCCGTGTTCATGCGCCGCGCGGCCTCGAAGGGATCCATGTCCTGCTCGATGCGCGCTTCAACGGCCTTCATCTTCTCCGCGAGCGCCGCGCGCTCGTCCGGATCCTGCGTGACGATTTCAAAGTTGTCGTCGAGCTTGGTGTTGAAGGTAGCAATCGCCAGCGTGCGCCCTTCCATCACGGAAAGCCGGCTGAGGCTCGTCGAAAGCTGCACGACGGGATCGTATGGAAGGCCCGCCATCGCGTAGTAGCCGGCGCCGCTCGCCTTGCGCAGCAGCACCGTGAACATCGGCGTTTGATTGTTGCTGTTCGTGTGAATCAGGCTCGACCCGTACCCGAGCAGTCCCTGTGCTTCCGCCTCGGCGCCAATATCAAAGCCGCTGATGTCCTGGAGCCAAAGGATCGGCAAACCGTCCGTATTGCAGGCCCGGCTGAAGGCCGCGACCTTGGCGATGCCCTCACGGTAGAGGCTGCCGCCGGGGCGCTGCTGGCCGTTCGAATCGATCAGCCCCTGCCGGTTCATCACGAAGCCGGCCCAGAGGCCCCCGACTCGGCCGACGCCGCAGATCATCTCCCGACCGCGATCCTCCATCACCTCCCAAAAGAGGCTGTGGTCGCAGAGGCGCGCGATGACCTGAAGGGCGTCGTACGCCTCGCGGTGGTCCGTCGGAAGCAAGCCCGCAAGCTCGAGCGGCGAGAAGGTCGGCGGCGCGCCGCGTGAGCCACCAAAGGCGGAGCCGCGGTAGTAGTCGGCGGCGCTCGAAGGCAGCTGGGCGACCTCGGCCCGCAGGCAGCGCAGCAGGGTCTCGTCGTCCGGAACCCGCTCGTCGGCGCATCCCGACAGGTGCGCGTGCACCTCGGGCCCGCCGATGTCGAGGGAGGAGATTTGCTGGCTTTTCGCGCCCTTGATGAGCGCTGCACCGGCGATGACCATGTAGGCCTGCTCCGTCATGTAGACGCGGTCGCTGATGATCGGCATGTAGCCGCCGCCGGCGATGCAATCGCCGAAGACGCCCGCCAGCTGGGGCACGCCTTCGGCGCTCAGCTTGCTGTTCATCTTGAAGATGTGCCCCGCGCCGCGCCCGCCGCTGAAGCTGCGGCTCTGCTCCGGGAGAAAGAGCCCGCTGCAGTCGACGAGGTAGATGGCCGGCAGGCGCAGGCGCAGGGCCATCGTTTGGGCCCGCTGAATCTTCTCGGGCGTCTGCGGCCACCAGGCGCCGCTGGCCACCGTGTTGTCGTTGGCGATGACGATGCACCAGCGGCCTTCGATGCGAACGAACGCCGTGATTACACCGGCGCCGGGCGACTCCAACTTGCCAAACTTCTCGCCTTCGTTGACGAAGGTGCCGACCTCGAAGACCTCGCTGCCTTCGTCGGCAATGCGGGCGAGGCGCTCGCGGGCCGTGAGCTTTCCATCGTCGTGCACGCGGGCCACGTACTTCTCGCCCCAACCGGCGTGCACCTTCTGGCGGCCGTCGAGAACGCGGCGCTCGAGGGCATGCAGCTTGTCGCGCTCCTTGCCGAACGTGGCGTCGTCGGTCACGTGTTCGCGAGCGGCGCCCACGGGCCTAAGGGGAATCTGAGCCATCTATGCGCCCTCCGGCGGCCAGCCTGGAATGAATCCGTTGTCGTATGCGCCGGAACGAAAGGCGTCGCTGCGCAAGATGGCGCGATGCATGGCGATGGTGGTCTTCACGCCTTCGACCTTCATATCGCCCAGCGCCCGATCCATGCGCTCGCAGGCCTCATCGCGCGTTTCGGCGTAGGCGATCACTTTGCAGAGCAGGCTGTCGTAGTGCGGTGAAACGACCGAGCCTTCCCGAATGTGCGTGTCCACCCGAATGCCTTCGCTCGCGGGCGGCTGCCAAACGCGCACCGTTCCCGGGGTGGGCGCAAAGCCCGCGCTCGGATCCTCCGCGTTGATGCGGCATTCGATCGCATGACCGCGCAGCGCGATGTCGTCCTGCGCGATGGAGAGTGGCTGCCCGGCGCCAACGCGAAGCTGCTGCTCGACCAGGTCGATGCCGCTTCGCACTTCGCTCACGCAATGCTCGACCTGCAGGCGGGTGTTCATTTCCATGAAGCGCAGCACGCCGTCGTCGAGGAGAAACTCCATCGTGCCCGCACCGACGTAGCCGATTGCGCGGGCGGCATCGCAGGCCGTCGCCAGCGTGCGCGCGCGCTCGTCGGGGTCGAGGGTGGGTGCGGGCGATTCCTCGATGAGCTTCTGGTGATTCCGCTGCACGGTGCAGTCCCGTTCGCCGACATGCACCACGTTGCCGTAGCGGTCGGCGAGGATCTGAATCTCCACGTGCCGTCCGCCAGTCACGAGCTTCTCGAGGTAGACGCGGTCGTCGCCGAAGGCGGCTATCGCCTCGGCGCGCGCTTCGTTGAATGCGCTCTCTACCTCGGCGCTGCTTTGCGCGATACGCATGCCTCGCCCGCCGCCGCCGCTCTCGGCTTTTAGCAAGACCGGATAACCGACCTCATCGGCGACGCGTCGCGCATCCGCCGCGTCGTCGAGCACGCCGTCCGAGCCGGAAATGAGCGTGAGTCCCGCGGCGGCCATCGCTTTTTTTGCGGGGGTCTTCTTGCCCATGAGCGCCATCACGTGCGCCGGCGGCCCGAGAAAGGTGAGGCCATGGCTTTCGCAGAGCGCGGCAAAGCGCGGGTTTTCCGAAAGAAACCCCCAGCCAGGATGCACCGCGGTGCAGCGACGCTGCCGCGCGGCTTCAACGATGCGTTCCAGGTTCAGGTACGAGTGAGCGCGGCGGACGCGGGCGCGCCCTACACGAAGGGGCGCGAGACTGTGGCCCTCGGACCGGCCCGTGCGGCCCACTCGTACCTGAACCTGGAACGCATCGTTGAAGCCGCGCGGCAGCGTCGCTGCACCGCGGTGCCTCCAGGCGGGGGGGTTGTTTCGGTAAACCCGCGCTTTGCC
>JBCCRV010000488.1:0-5965 GCA_039201085.1 Myxococcota bacterium
ACCGGGTCGCCTCGACGCGGCTTCGCTCCTGGACTTGGCCGACGCCTGCCGTCTCTCACGTCAACGCCGCGAGGCGGAGCGAATGCTTCAGACGGTCCGGCGGCGCTTCCCCGGTGCGCCGGCGCAGAGCGCGCTATTTCGGCTGGGCCGCATGGCCGCGGACACGGGCCGTCATCGCGAAGCCATGCGCTGGTTCGACGAGTACACGCGAGAGGCCCCGCGCGGTCGCCATGCCGCCGAAGCGGCGGGCCGCGCCCTTGAGGCGGCATCGAGCCTCGGACTTCCTGTAACGGCGCGTGCGCAGCGCTACCTTCGCGTGTACCCGCGCGGCACCTATCGCCAGCTTGCCGAAAGCCTGGTACCGCTCCCCGAGTGAATCGTGCCCACCCCCTGCGCACCGGCGCACGCGGCGTCCTCGGCGCATTCTTCGTAGCGCTGGGCGCGTTGAATGCGGGCACGGCCGACGCGCAGGCGCCCCGCCTGGTACTCGTTCAAACGGACGAGGAACTCCGCTCCGACGCCCTTCGCATCGAAGCTGAGCTGGAGCTGGCAGGCTTTAGCGTCCGCCGGATTCCCCTCACGGACGGGGCTGCGGAAGAAGCGCCCGAACCGCCGGCAGTGGCCGTCGTGCGCCTGCGCGCTTCCAGCGAAGGCGTGCAGCTGACGGTATTCGACGCGATCACGGACAAGATCACGACGCGCGTGGTGGACCGGGGGCCGGACGTCGCCCTTAGGGTGGTCGAGCTTCTCCACGCAAGCTTGCTGGAAGTCCGTGCGCGCCACTTTGAAGCGCGAACGACCACGGAAGCGCAGCGGGTGACGGCGGCATCGGTCGCCGAAGAGTTCGTCGATGCGCGCATGGCCGCGCCGAGCGTCGCCACGCAGACGAGCCTGGCCGTCGGGATCGCCCTCCTGATTCATGAGCCGGATCCGCTCTTTGGCGCTTCGCTCGGCCTGCTGCATGTCCGCAAGCACCTGCTCATCAGCGCGGACGTGCGAACGTCCTTCACCGCTCTTTCGCTCGAGGATCGGCGCGGTGGCGTGAACGTTCGGCTCGGCATGGCGCTGGTCGGCGTGGGCGCCGAGCTGCATTTGGGGGCGTTTCGCTTTGGCCTGCTCGCCGCCGCCGGCCCGGCCATGATAGCCGCCGACGTGGACGCCGCCGAGCGCTATCAATCCCGCGGAGGCATCGCCTTTTCGGCCTACCTGGAGGGGCGCCTACTGATTCGCTACGAGCGACCCTTCGGGTGGTTTGGCGTTCAGGTGGCGGGGGGGTCGCTCGTACCGAGGATTCAGCTCTCGGTGCAAAACGAGCCCGACTTTGCCGAGTTTCGTGGACCGCTCAGTCGGCTCGAACTCCTTCTCGCCTTACGCCTCGGCGGCTGAGCAGATCTGGCACTTGGGGCGCGATCGGTGGGGCTGGGAGGCCCCAGGCGCGACATTCGGTCGCAGGGGCCGTGGCGAGATGAAGGCGAAAAGCGCCAAATATCAAACGATCGGCGCCAGAGCGTTTCCGCTTCCAAGGCCGGCACGGCCGTTGCTAATCTGTGAGTATGCTCCAACCTCGTCGACTTGCCGCGGCGCTGGCGCTGCTGGCTGGATGTCAGGGCGATATCGCGGACATGGACAGCGACTTCGTGGCGCCACCGGAGATTCCGGTGGAGCAGATCTGCGAAGACGTCGTTCGCAGCCCGGGCCGGGTCACCGTGCGCCGCCTCAACGCCGCCGAATACGACCGCACGGTCCAGGCGCTGTTCGACCTGGATGAAAGTGTCCGCTCCAGCGGCGATTTTCCCATCGATGACGAGTCCGCCCAGGGTTTTTTGAACAACGCCGATGTGCTTTCGACGGGTGCCCTTCACGTGGAGAAGTATGCCTCGGCGGCCCAAGACCTCGCGGACGCCCACGTCGACACGGACGCATTCCGCGCCCGCTACACCTGCACGGAGTTCGCGTGTCTTCGGTCCTTCGTCGAGGACTTCGGCCTGCATGCGTGGCGCCGTCCGCTCGTTGCAGACGAAATCGCCCGCATCGAGAACATCGCCCGCATGGCCGAGGGCGGCGCGTTCGTGGAGGGTCAGAAGCTTGCGGTTCGCGCAATGCTCCTCTCGCCGAACTTCATCTTCATCAGCGAGCCCCACACGGGCGGCGACCGGGCCCTGAACGACTACGAGGTCGCGTCCCGTCTTTCCTACTTCCTGTGGGGCGGACCACCGGACGACACCCTCTACGCCGCGGCAGAAGCGGGCGAACTGCTTCAACGCGATGCCCTTCGCCGAGAAATTTCGCGCATGATCGATGACGCGCGCTTTGCGGGCTTCTTCGATGGCTTCGTGCACCGCTGGCTCACCACCCAGCATCTGCCGCTTCACGTCGTCGATGCCGAATCGTTCCCCCAATGGGACGAGGACCTGTATGAGTCGATGACTCAAGAGGTAGAGCTGCTCGTAGCGGCTATCATCCGGGACGAGCTGCCCATCGAGACGCTGCTGACGGCGGACTTCACCTTTCTGAATGGGCGCCTCTCCGAGCATTACGGGATCGGTGATGTGGACGGCGAAGAGTTCGTCCGCGTGGACCTCACGGGCACACCCCGCGGCGGCCTGCTGACAACGGGCGCGTTCCTTTCGGTGACCTCCCATCCGCGCTTCACCTCACCGGTGACGCGCGGCAAGTTCGTGCTCGACCGCCTCCTTTGCGACCCACCGCCCGCGGCGCCGGCCGATGTGACGCCGGAAACCCATCCCGAAGAAGGCCAGAGCCGACGCGAGGCGCTCGAAGAACATCGCACCAACCCCGAATGCGCCGGCTGCCACAGCCGTATGGACCCGCCGGGCTTCGCGCTGGAGAACTTCGACGCCATCGGGCAGTGGCGCGAGACGGAAGACGGCACGCCGGATGGACACGTGGTGGACGCGAGCGCGATCCTTTCGTCGGGCGTGCCCATCGACGGCGCACGTTCGCTCGGCGCCGCCCTCTCCGAAGACACGCGCTTCGAAGGCTGCATCACGGAGAACCTTCTCTCCTACGCCATCGGACGAAGCCTTTCGGGAGCGGACTCATGTCTCGTCCTCGACCTCGTCGATGCGGACAGCGGCTCGCTGCGCGGGCTCATCGAGCAGGTCGTTCTCAGCGATGTGTTTAGGCAAGTGAGCGACCGGGAGGTGGCACCATGAAGAAGAAGCTCAACAGGCGGCGCTTTCTTGCCGGTGCGGGCGTCGCGGTCTCCCTTCCCTTCCTCGACGCGATGCTTCCCGCCGGCCAGTCGGCGATTGCGCAGGAAGACGCGCCGACCCGGCTCATGTACGTCTACGTGCCCTACGGCATCATTCGAACAAACTTCACGCCGCAGCAGGCCGGGCGCGACTACACCATGCCCTCGATGCTGACGTCCCTTTCGGACCTGCGCAGCAAACTCACGGTGCTTAGCGGCATCAGCCATCGTCCCGGTCAGGGGCGCTACACCTACCCGGACGGAACCGAGTCCAACGACGGCCCCGGCGACCACGCCCGCGACACGGGCACGTTCCTCACGGCCGCACGCCTTCACAAGACCGAAGGCTCGGACATTCGCAACGGGATCTCGATCGACCAGGTGGCCGCGCGCCATCTCGCGCCGCATACGGCGATTCCGTCGCTGGCCCTCGCGACCCGCGGCGGCAGCTACGGCGGTGATTCGGGCTATGCCCCGATCTACCGCGCGAACATTTCCTGGGCCGACGAGACGACGCCGGTTCCAAAGGACGCCAACCCGCGCTCGGTCTTCGAGACCCTCTTCGGTGGCTTCGACCCGACGGAAAACGCGACCCTGCGCGCCGAGCGCATTGCGCGCGAGCAGTCGATTCTCGACGCCTGCCTCGACGACCTGGCGTCCCTCGAGCGCGAGCTCGGAACGGCCGACCGGGTCAAGCTCGACGGCTACCTCACGGGCATTCGCCAGCTTGAAATGCGCATCGACGAAGGCGTCGCCTCGATAACCTGCGACCCCGGCGAGGCTCCGCCGGACAACGGCGACTTCGACGACGTCACGGACCGCATGTTCGAGCTCTCGAAGCTCGCGTTCCAGTGCGACCGCACGCGCGTCATCTCGGTACTGATGGAAAGCCGAGGCTACGGCTTCCTCGGGGGCATCAGCGACGGCCACCACCAGATGTCGCACCTTGAACAAGGCGACCCGGACATCACACGCATCCAGCGCATCAACACCTGGCAGGTCGAGCAGTTTGCGTCGCTCATGCAGCGCTTCGACGACGTGGTCGAAGACGAGGGCACGCTGCTGGACAATTCGCTCATCATGTTCGGCGGCGGCCTCGACGCGACGGGCCACAGCGGCGGCAATACGCTCGGCGACCTCACGCCGCAGCGCTCGGGCCCCGTTCATCGTCATACGAACCTACCGCTGCTCATGGGTGGTTCGGGCCGAGGACGCTTTCGCAGCGGCGAGCACGTGGTCTACGACGACGAACCGCTGGCGAACCTCTACCTGAAGATGCTCGAGGTGGTCGGCGCGCCGGACCGGACCTTCGGCATCGAAGGCACCGAACCGATCAGCGGCGTGTGACGCGCACCATTCGCGCGTCTAACGAATCGCGCAGACGGTGACGTCTAACGGCGCGACGCGCCGTCTGACGGGGCGCTGCGGCGTTCGCCGTCCCGTACAGCTGCTAGGCTGGCCTGTATGTACACGCCCTCGCAAAACGCCGTGCAGCTCGCAGAGCGGGCAGCGGCCGGCGAGCGCTTCGAGTTCTTGTTCTTCTTCGGTCACCGGCAGCGCAGCCGCGGGAGGCTGGACAGCAGCTGCTTGAGCCAATGGTACCCGCTTCCCTTCGAAGTAGACGGCGTGACCTACCCCACGGCGGAGCATTGGATGATGGCGGAAAAGGCTCGTCTCTTTGGCGACGAAGAGGCGCGCCGACAGATCCTCGCGTCGGACGATCCTGGACGCGCCAAAGCCCTGGGCCGAAAGGTCCGCGGCTTTGATACGAAGCGCTGGAACGCGCATCGATGCGACGTCGTGCACGCGGGGAACGTGGCGAAGTTTAGTGCGCACGAGCACGCGAGCCGATACCTGATGAACACCGGCCGCCGAGTGCTGGTCGAGGCCAGCGCCCGCGACGGCATCTGGGGAATTGGCCTCGCCGAATCCCAGCGGAGTGCCTCGAACCCCACGAAGTGGCGAGGCTTGAACCTGCTCGGATTCATCCTGATGGACGTGCGCCGACAGCTGGGCGGGGCTTAGCCCGCCAGTCCCTTGCCTCGCCAAAGGCGATGCCCGTGCCCTCGCCCTTGCCCCCGTACGGTTTTTTCGGAATCGCGCCGCTTAGCGCGGGCCGTGGCACGCACAGTCGCCAAGGGCATGAGCATCGCGGTTGAGCCGTCCCGCAAATAAGAGTGAGGGTGAAGCGGGAAGAGTGGAGGTTGTGGCGTGAAGAGTGACGGGTGATGCGTTCGTGGTCGCGGCGCGATTGACTCGCCCACGCCCACGCTTCACTCGCCCACGCCCACGCTTCACTCGCCGCGCCCACGCTTCACTCCTCACGCTCCTGCCTGGGCCGATTTAGACGGCTTGTTGCCACTGACCGAATGGCGTTGGGCTTAGACCGCGCTCATCAGTCCGCCGTGAAGCCGGCTGCCTTGTGCGCGCCGTCGCAGAAGGGCTTGTTCTTTGATTTGCCGCATCGGCAAAGGGCCGCCTTCGTACCGCGCCACGCCATCCGACCGCTCGCGGCCACGATGGCGAAGTTCCCGTTGAGGAGCAGGGGACCATCTTTGGCGCGCGCCACCTTGAGCTCGCCTCCCTCGGCTTCATTGCCGTCCCCGGACTCGCCAACGGCGCCGTAATCCACAAAGCCGGCCTCGAGATGGCTGTTGTCGCAGAAGGGTTTGTTCTTCGACTCGCCGCAGCGGCAAAGGGCCGCGCGAAAGCGTGTGCCCGCGCTCGCCTCCGCGTCGATGTCCTGTTCAC
>JBCCRV010000489.1:0-5965 GCA_039201085.1 Myxococcota bacterium
CATGGTCCACGACTAAGCACGACGCATGCCAGGAAGAGCATTCTTGAACGCACGGCAAAACTGACGTGCCCACGAAGCGAGTGACGGGCTTCTGACGCTTGGGGGCGAACGATTGGCGGCCGCCTGCGACATTTCCGCAATCCGAAGCGCCATATGGCCCTGGGTGTCAAGACACGTGCTAGTGCCTACGTGTGCTGAGAACGTTTTCCCACACCGCGGTAAGGCGCTCGAACAGCAACGAAGCCCCCTTTGGTTCGTCTATCTGTTCGGGGCTGGCGGTGGCTTTACCCATGCTCATGCTTGCCTGCGGTGCGCGAACAGCCTTGGAGGAGCCGTCTGCTGAAGATGCTTCGATTGAGCTCGACGCTTCCGTGGCTCCCCCAATGCCGCCACGCGTCTCATGCCCAGATTTCGCAGCGGACCTGTCGAGCCAGAGCTTCGACCTAACACTCTTGGTCGATCGCTCGGGTTCCATGGGGTCCACGCTTGGGCGGGGAACCACCGTCGGCGCCACCATTTATCGTGGTCTGGAAGAGTTCGTGACGACGGCGAGCTTCGAAAATGCGCGACTTGAGCTTGGCTTCTTTCCGCAGCCTCCGGCCTTCGATTCCTTTCTCGGATGCCGAATCGGGCCACGCTGCCGCGGCGAAAACAGTCGGTGCGAAGGATTTGGACTTTGTGTGGGCCCTGATGGGCCAGTCGCGGACGCGCTTTGCCGTAGTGACCGAGACTGTTTCAGCGGAACCTGCGAGCGAGTTGGGGTATGCAGCGACGCCTTCGGCAACTTCTGCCCGGACCCCGGAGCGGCACGAGGATCCTGTGTCCGCGGTGTCGAATGCGTTCAGCCAACCGCTTGTTTCTCGGTCAGCTCTTGCAACATCGCGGATCAAATTCCGGCGGTCCGATCGAGTCCGGTCGACGACGTTCGAACGGCGATCGTCAATGCGCTTCGTGCCACCGAGTTCGAGGGCGACACCCCAATCGGAGTTGCCGTTGCTGCGGCGACTGCCCGGGTGCAAGAGCGCCGAACCTCCCTTCGGCCGCTCATCATCTTGGTCACCGACGGCGAGCCGACTGGTTGCAACGGCACACGTTCCGCCGTCGCCGCAGTACGAGAAGCGGCACTCTTGGGTATCGATACCTATGTGATCGGTCTGGTGGCCCAAGCGCCGAGCGCTTCTGGCTTTGTTAGTGTCCTCGACGAACTCTCGGAGGCCGGCGGTACAGGCTCCGCGTTCCGCGTCGACCTGGGCACCAACGCGGCCCTCGACCTTGAGCGCGCACTGACCGACATTCAGCTGGACGGAGCGTGCCGACTATCGTTTCCCGCCCTGGAATCCGGCCTGCGTTCTGAACTCAGTGTTCGTATGGATGATGAGAGCCTTCGTGAAGGATGTGATTCCGGGGAGGGCTACTTGGTCACGGCACGCCAAGACAACGGCGTAGCGCGTCGGATCGAACTTTGCCCAGACACCTGCGATCGCGTGCTTAGGGACGAAAGCCTGCGCGTAAGTGTGACGCGAAGCTGCGCTCGCTAGGCGCTTGACCTCCCGAAGGCTACGGACCGCCAGCGTCCAGCCATCTGACCAAGGAAGGCTGAACGCTTCGTCCACGGCACGCTGGGAGCCTCCCGCTGCCCTTCCCGTAATCGACTCAACCGATCAGCGCCGTCGGCGCCAGAATCCCGTCGGCGTCGTCAGCCCGATGGCGCTGCATTCGCTCGATCGGCGCAAAGCCGCCCAATGACCCGCGGATATCAACGATGGCACTGCCGTTGCATCGCTTCGGCTCCGTGACCCTCTTCGACCCCCTCGCCCGAAGCCACCGGGCCCTCGACTACCATCTCCAGCGGCACAACGTGCTCGCCTCCAACGTGGCGAATGTCGACACGCCCGGTTTCGAGGCCGCCGAGCTCGTGCGCGAAACACGCGAGTCCGCCGGCACGCCGAAAGCCACCCACGCAAACCACATCGGTGCCCGCGCCGGCAGCGAGCGCACGGGCGACCGGGTGGAGCGGGTCGTTCAACCCGGCGGCGACGGGAACTCCGTCAGCCTTGAACGCGAGATGGCGAAGGTGTCCGCCAACGACCTTCGCTTCGAAACGATCGGCCGAATCGTGCGCCAGCAGCTCGGCGCCCTTCGCTACGCCGCAAGCGACGGCCAGAGCTAACCGCCTTCGCCAAACTGACTCCCACTTTCACGGAACACTACGATGAACGTCTTTAGCGCCATGGAAATCGCCGGCTCGGGTCTGAACGCCCAGCGCACGCGCATGAACACGCTGGCTTCGAACCTGGCGAACGCCCGCACCACGCAGACCGAAGAAGGCGGACCCTATCGCCGCCTCGATCCGGTCTTTCGCGCCGTGCCCGTGGGCGACCGCTTCGAAAACCTCGACAACAGCCGAAGCGCCTACCTCGTCGAAGTGCCGGAGATCCGCGCGGACGAAGCAGACCCGCAGCGCATGTACGACCCCAACCATCCGGACGCGGACGACGACGGCTACGTCGCCCTCCCCAACGTCAACGTCGTCGAAGAGATGGTGAACATGGTGACCGCCGCGCGCGCCTACGAGTCCGGCGTCACGCTCATGCAGTCCCTCAAGGGCATGGCCCAGTCGGCCCTGAGCATCGGCGCATGAGGATCGACGGACAAAACGTGCAGGCCTTTGACCTGCTTACGCGGCGCATCGAAGGCGCGTCGTCGATCCGCGGTGGTCAGCGGACGAACGAAGCGCGCGAGACGGCGCCAAGCGAGGCTGCGGAAAGCCCGAGCGCCAACTTTGCCGAAACGCTTTCGGACTTCGTATCGGACGTGAACACATCGCAGGAAAGCGCCGAATCGGCGAGCGCCGACTTTGCCGACGGCCGCAGTGACGACATTCACGGCACGATGATCAAACTGCAGGAAGCTGACATCAAGCTGCGCCTTCTGGGCAATGTGCGAAACCGCGCCCTCGAGGCGTACCGCGAAATCATGCGGATGGGCGCATAGCGCATGGCCGAAGAAGAGGTCGATGCCCCCGAGCAGCTGGAAGCACCGCCCAGCGCCTTCGACCTTCGCGATCCGTCCACATGGACGAATCTCGAAGCCTTGAAGGAGCGCGTCCTCGCAACTTCACCCATGATGCGCCTCATCGCGCTCACCTGCCTCAGCCTCCTGGGGGTGGGCGCGTGGCTTCTGAGCGCCAGCAGCAACGTGGCCTTCGAAACGCTCTACAGCGGCCTTTCGGACGACGACCGGGTACGCATCGTGGAGCGCCTCGGCCGGCAGGGCATTCCCTTCGAGATCGAGGACGGCGCCGTGCTGGTGCCCGACGAACGTGTTCACGACGTTCGATTGATGCTGGCTGGCGAAGGCCTTCCCCGCGGCGGCGCGTCGGGCTTTGAGCTCTTCGACGAGCAACGCTTCGGTGAGAGCGAATTTACCGAACAGGTCCAGTACCACCGCGCCCTCGAAGGTGAGCTCAGCCGCACGATCAGCCACCTCGCGGGCGTCGAAAACGCGCGCGTGCACCTCGTGCTTCCGGAACGCTCGCTCTTCGTTGAACGGGACGGACAGGCGAGCGCGTCCGTCGTGATGCACCTTGCCGCCGGCTGGCGCGTGAATGCCCAGCAGGCCGCGGGCATCGTGCACCTCGTCGCCTCCAGCGTGCGAGGCTTGAACGCCGAGGACGTCACCCTTGTCGATGGCGAAGGGCGCGCCATCGAGCAGGCCGACCAGGACGGCAGCATCGGCGACGCCCTGGCGTACCGGCAGCGACTTGAGCGCGACCGTGAGCGATCGCTTCAGGCGCTGCTCGACGAAACGCTCGGCGCGGGCGTTGCTCGCGTGGAAGTCTCCGCGGAGATCAACCTTCGCCGCGAAGAGCGCACCGAAGAACGCTACCTGCCGGACGAAGTCGCGCCGCGCAGTTTTCAGATCGAAGAAGAGCGGGACGCGGACGGCGCAGGCGGCGCAGCGGGCATTCCCGGTGCCGCCTCAAACTTGCCCGGCGGGGCCGGTAACGAAGCCCAGGCGCAAAACCCCGCCAACCTCCGGCGCCGAAGCGAAACGCGCAACTTCGAGGTGAGCAAGACCGTGCGTCACGCCGTCGAGCCGGTGGGCACGCTGGCGCGGCAGAGCATCGCGGTGGTCGTCGACGGAACCTGGGAGGGTGAAACCTTTGCGCCCCGCAGCGATGAAGAGCTCGCCCGCATCGAGACGATCGCGCGCGCCGCCGCGGGCTTCAGTGAAACGCGGGGCGATACGCTAAGCGTGACCTGTGTGCCCTTCTCCCGCGCCGGTGCGGAAGGGCCCGTCGATCCGCTCGCCGACCTTCGTCCCTACCTGCCCTACCTGCCCTACCTCCTTTGGCTCTTGGGCATTCTGGCTGTTCCGCTTGTGCTCTTCCTTGCGCGCCGCGCTTGGAAGAAGCGGCAGCTGGAAGCGGAAGAAGAAGAAAAGGCCGCGGCCGCGGCCCTCGAGTCCGGGAGCGACGAGCAAACGGTCGAAGCGAGCGAACTCAGCGCCGACTCGGTTCGCAACATGCTTCTCGGAAGCGGCAAAGAAGACGAAGCGGAAGTCGCCGGCGAAGTGCAGTCGATCGCGGCGGAGCTCGCCGCGGAAGATCCGATTCGCGCGGCCCGCGTGCTTCGCGGCTGGCTCCTTGAAGACGTGGACGAAGACGCCGAGAGCGAAGGCGCAGAGAAGGAAGAAGCCGCCGCATGAACGCGATCGAAAAACGTCTGCAAAGTGCGACCCTTCCGAGCACGGAGCTGTCCGAGCAGCTGTCCGGCGCCGAGCGCACCTTTCTCTTTCTCGTAAGCATCGACGAATCCGTTGCCACGAGGATCATTTCGAATCTGACGCAGGAAGAACTCGACCGTCTTCGCGAGGCGAGCGCAAAGCTGTCCGAGGTCGCGCCCTCCAGCCTCGTGAGCGTCTATCACCACTTCATTCGCGACGTGCGCGAAGGCGTGCCGACCAGCCTCGAAGGCAGTGGCGCCTACCTGCGTCGCCTAACGGGGAAGGCTTTGGGTGAAGGCGCGGCTGCGCAAATTTGGGAGAACAACCGCGAGATCAACGGACCGGTGGCCGAACTTTCGGCCTTGGACATCGCCACCGTACTGCCGCTCCTCGAGCGCGAACACCCGCAGACGCTAGCGGTGATCTTTTCCCTCATGGATCCGACGCGCGCGGGTGAGCTCATCGAACACTTCGACGCCCATCAGCAGTCGGAGATCGTGCGCCGTATCGCCACGCTAAAGAAGGTGCCCGATTCGGTGGTCCGCCAGATCGAGGAGCAGTTCGCCGCCGAACTCGCCACCCTTGGGGACATTCAACACGTCGAGGTCGATGGCGTCGAATCCGCCGCGTCGCTTCTTCGACGCCTCGACGGCGACAAGGCCAACGAGCTCATCGATGAAATCTCGCTCCTCGATACGGAGGCGAGCGAAAAGGTGCGCCGCGCGATGTTCACCTTCGAAAACCTCATTCGCGTCGATGCACGCGGCATGCAGCAGGTGCTCAAGGAAGTGGCGACGGACCAACTGGTGCTCGCCATGAAGACCGCCAGTGACGACATGAAGGAAAAGATCTACGGCAGCGTCTCGTCACGCGCCGCCGCTACCATCGCCGACGAACTCGAACTCCTCGGTCCCGTAAAGCTCTCGGACGTCGAGGGCGCACAGGAAGCGATCGTCGCCATCGCGCTCCAGCTGGAGAAGGACGGCCGCATCTCGATTGCCCGCGAGGGAGGAGGCGACTTTGTCTGAGCAGGCCCGCCGGCACGTCTTTCCAGAGGTTGGCGAGCCGGATTCGATTCGTGCGCCGGACTGGATGCGCAGCGATGCGCCACGGATCATGCCCGTCGACTTCGACGCGCTCCGCCATCCGCCTTCACCGAACGAAGCGCCGCCTCCGCCGCCGCCGCCGGACCCGCTGGCGGACGAGAAGGCGGCGCTCGCCGCCGAGCGCGCCGAGG
>JBCCRV010000490.1:0-5939 GCA_039201085.1 Myxococcota bacterium
AAGAGGTAATCCTGAATGCCCTTATGCACCTGGCAGAGCGTCGACTCGCGCATGCGCCCGTTCATCGTGCCCTGCGTTTTATGGCTGTGAACCGGCGGAATGCCGCAGTAGGGCTGGTAGGGGCAGTGGGTGCAGTCCGGCTGGGACAGGAGCTGGCTCGAAATCACGTTCGCGCGCACGGTCTCGTGGCCGACGAGCTCGCGGTAGTTATGGTCGAACACATTGCCGAGGTGGAAGGTATCGTCGCCCATCTCGTGCAGCATGCGGCCTTCGTCGCAGGTGAACACCTTGCCGTCGTAGTTGTAGGCGAGGTTGCCGATACCGGCGCCTGTCGGCTGGCGAATGTCCAGGAAGTTCGGGTCGACGCCGTGCAGGATCTTCGTCAGAAAGATCGCCGCGTAGCGCTCCAGGATTTCCTTCCCTTCCTTGTTCAGCTCGATCATGTAGTCGACGGCGCGGCGGTAGTACGCGAGGTAGTCCTCGCGCGGGTACTCGATGCGCTTCGCCGTGCGGTCCGCAAAGCCGAAGGGATCGAGGGGCCGAAGGAAGAGTGCGCGGCAGCCAAGGGCCAGGTACGTATCGACCAGCTCTTCTGCCCGATCGAGGAGCGAGCGCGTTGTCGTGACGAGCGCTTCGACGTGGTAGAGCGTTTCGTCCAGGCCCATTTCCCGGTAGCGCGCGTTGATCTTCTCAATCCATTGGGACGCCAGCGCATGACCGCTCTCGCCATAGACGCGCGGAAGCTTGCGGTGCTTGTCGTGCACGTCGGCCGGCCCATCAATGGACGTGCATAGCTGCACGCGCTGGTCCACGAGCCAGGCGAGCTTCTCCTCGTCCATGAGCGAGAGGTTGCTCACCATCGTAAACTCGAGCTCCTTGTGCTCGGTCTCGTTCTTCTTCTTGGCGTACTCGACCACGTGCTTGACGATGTCGAAGGCGACGAGGGGCTCGCCGCCCTGAAACTCGATGGTGATCGCCGGGTTCGTTGTCTCAAAGATGCGGTCGACGCAGCGTTCGGCGACTTCGGGCGTCATGTCCGTATGCGTCGCGTCCATGTTTGCGCGCGACGCATGGCAGTACACACACGTCGTGTTGCAGCGCAGGGTGACGACGAGAATGTGCAAGTTCGGTCCGGCGCCGACAAAGCCGCGGCGGTCCTGCAGCATGCGCGCGGCACCGGGCACGTCCGTGTGCATCCGGAGGAAGTTACGTTCGCGGAGCCGCTCGAAAAGCTCCGCCGTGTCGCCTCCCGGGAGTGCGCGACCGGAAGCAAAGGTCACGAACTCCTCACGCTCCAGCACGAGCCAGCGCCCTTCCAGGTTGCTGATGACCACACGCCCGCTCGGCAGCCGGCGAAAGCGAAAATACCCGGGAGCGCCCTCGCCCTTCATGGCGTCGCCGCTCTTTAGGAGCTCGGCGCTGATCAAACTGGCGGTAGTCACGACTCCACCGCCTTTCGCGCGCGGATTGTGAGACCGAGGGCGTAGTTCGCGAGCTCGCCTTCAAGCTTCTTCGCCCGCCCTTCGGAGGACGCAACGATCTTCACGACCCAAGCGCCGGGCTCTTCGGCCCGCTCGATCTCCGCGTAGGGCGCGTAAACGTTGATCGCCGCGTCGACTTGCTTACCGGCGTAGATCGACTTCGAAAAGTGAAGGGAGCGCTCAGCCATCGGTGCCCTTTTCTTCCTTCTTTCCGTACTTCTCTTCCCAGCTCATCGCGATGCCGAGCGGGTCCTCAAAGGGCTCATCGCTGAAGTCGAAGTCCTCGAGCTCATCGAGGCTCGGCGGACCCATCGCGCCGCCGATGGCCTGCATCGTGATCGCTTCGAGCGTCGCGCGGTTCGCCTCCGTCAGTTTCTCGCGATAGGCGCACGCCAGCAGCTCGTTTGCGAACTCACCGGCCAGCGCCTGAAGCGCCGCCTCGACGTCACCCTCCGGCGCCTTCTTGTGCCGAAGGGTGGCCGCAAAGCCGCCGTCCCGCTCCGAGAGAAATACGTAGGCGCGGTCGATAAAGGTAAAGGAAGCGCCGTAGACGGCAGCGAGCGGATACACGGACGCATCGATGGCGAAGGTGATTGCATCGCCCTCTTCGATGAACTGCAGTCCCGCAAACGCCAACCCCTCGGTCGTGGTCTCAGCCATGGCCCACCATAGCGAACTTTTGGGCCAGGTGAACCGCTGTCTAGCCAGGGCTTGGCTTTCAAGACGCCATCGAAAACCAACGAAGAGCTGTCGCGTCGTTCGCGCAATCACGCGCCTATACGCTCACATCGTCCCACCTAACCCGAACGCCCCCATTCGTTCAATGGCGCGCTGAAGATCCCGAGGGCCTCAATTGAGCCATGCGGGGCATATAGAGACACACCGAGTTCTGGGAGATCGATACCTTCGTCATAGGGACGCTGCTTCATCCCCTGGGCGTGTTCAGAAATAAGCGCATGAATGCTGAGCCCGTCAGCGAGTCGCACCAGCCAAATCGCGTTGATAGAAACGGTCGACGGGGCGAACGCGTCGAAATAGTGCACGGCACGCGTCTCCGAGGAGAGGAACACGTGTCGCCCCAAGGCGTCGAAGGACAAAACTCGCGAACCGCCCTCAGCGAACCTTGCCGATGGCTCCCCCAGCAACTCCAACACGCGTTGCTCGCTGTCACCGAAGACGATGGGCCCCAGACCTACGAAAGGCTTTAGCGCCAGCGCCATCCCTTTCACTTCGGGCCCCCGTCCGGACGTATCGGCGCTGTCGGCTGGAACAAACACGGGTCATCCGGCCACACGCGCTTCGATGACCCACTGATTGGAGCGTTCGGGAAGCACGTCGACCACGCTTGACGCCACGAAGCCGGCGCGCTCGAGATGCGCCAGTGCCTCCACGGCGCCGTCATTTCGATGGTGCTCGAACACTGCCTCTGAACTCGCGCCGCGGCGATGCTGCTTCCGTGTTCGCACGAGTCCGAAGGCCACGTTGTCCGCAACCACCAGCTTTCCGCCCGGCTTTAGTCCGACGCGCGCGAAAGCCAGGAAGGCCGAGGGGTCGTGCACGTGGTTCCAGCTGCGCAACACGGTGATCGCATCAAAGCGTTCGTCCAGGTCCAGGTCCTCCGGCAGCGTTTCCGCAGTTGCGCACTGCAGTTTCGCCCACGGACAGCGCTTCCGTAGCAAGGCCAGAGCCCTCTCGTCGGGATCGACCCCCAAGTAGCGGACGCGGCCGGCTTCCGCCCCAGCACTGAACGCTTCGATGTACGGTCCTTCGCCACAGCCCACATCGAGCACCGCGCCAGTAAGCTCGCGCAGCCGATCCGTGAGGTACACGTCGTCCGCTTCGAACACGCGTTCGAAACTCGCTTCGTAAAGGCCGGTGCATGTGGGCGCGTGTTCGCAGCTCGCACAAAGGGCGCTGCGCTCGAGCTTGGCGAGGTCCGACGCAAAATCGTTCGGCGCGTCCTTCCTGGAAACGTCGTAGTAGACCTGACCGCGCGTGTGCTTGATGCGAATGATCTCTTCGTCGCTGAAGTCGCGGCTCTCGGCGCGAAAACGCGCGATGCGGCCACCGTGCTTCAGGAAGAGATCGCGGCCGCGGTCCCAGGGCGCGATGCCGTGGTTGCCGTCGCGAAGGGGGCAATGGCCTTCGGCGGCGTCCTTTTCGACGACCGTTTCGAAGACGTAGTCAAAGCTGTTCGAGCGAACGCCCTTCACGGGCGTGAGCTCTTCGTCGCCGAAGGCTTCGTGGTAGCCGCGGTAGAGACCGGGGCAGGGACCGCGGAGGGCGCATCCCTCGCAGGCGCGCGGATGAACCTTGTTGAGGTCGTCGACGGGAAAGAGATCGGGTTCGCCGATCTCACTCATCGTCCGGTAGGCGTGCGTCTTCAGATCGTCGAAGCCGTCGCGGTACGAGCCCGTCAAGCATAGCGGCAAAGCGCCGTGGCCCGCACGCACGCCTTGTTCGCGGGCGTAGTCGAGGGCATCGACCACCGCGTCGGCGACGTCCTTCACGCGTGGCATCAGGCGGTGAAAGAGCTTATCGCCGCCGCCCTTGGGCTCCACCATGCTGAACTTCAGGCTCGCGTCGGCGTACGGCTTCATGGCGTCCACCACGCCGCGAAGGTGCTTCAGATTGTTCTTCGTGACGACGCAGTTAACATGCAGGTCGAGGCCGCGACCCGACAGGTTCTTGAGGGCGCCGTAGGTCTCCTCAAAGGCGCGGCTGCGCACCATCAAGTCGTGCACCCGGGCCGTGCCGCCGTGCAGCGAGAGGTACACGTAGCGGAGGCCCGCGTCGATGAGCGCGTCCGTCAGCTCGGCGTAGGCGAGCATGCGACCGTTCGTGACAAGGCCGACGTCCATGCCGAGGCGCTGCACGAGCTTCGCCCACTTGGGCAGCTCGGGGCGAATCGTGGGCTCGCCGCCGCTGAAGACGACCATCGTATGGCCGAGCTCGCGGGCGCGATGAACCTTGCGCACGATCTCGTCCGATTCACCATCGATGTGACGCACGTCGAGCGTATGACAAAAGGCGCAGTGGTCGTTGCACCCGTAGCCCACTTTGAGCAGCGCCTTCACGGGCTGCAGGTTAGCAGCATCGGAATGTGCGCGCCGAGGGGTTCACCGGGACGATGCGCTCTGCCTCGGGTAGTCGCACGTTTGTGGCGCTTGGCCGTCAGCGCGCTGCGAGGAGGCGGCCGAGGGAGGGCAAAAGCACGTGTTCGCGTACGCGCTTGGCGGCGCCAAAGACGCCGGACGGGAGCGCGCGAAAGGCCACTTCGAGATGGTTGCGATCCGTCTCCACGTTGCGCAGCGTTACGAAGGACGTCAGCACGGCCACGGCGGCGCGCACGAGCGGATTGTTTCCGATGCGCGGGTCACGCATGAGGTCCAGCTCGATGCGGTTTTCCTTCGCGTCGGCGATGACCGGCGACCGGCTCGGCATATAGCCGATGAGCGTGCCCGGGTTCGAGAGGTCCAGGGCGCCGCTCTTGATGAGCGCAGCCACGGGCGTCGCGGCCTCGCCGTTGAGCTTGAGTGAAATCTCTTCGAGCCGAAGGGCCACCGTCAGCTCTTCGTCGCTAAAAACGACGCGGTCGACGTAGGCGATGGCGGACGCCCGAATCGGCGTGCTCATCAGGTCCACGCTCGCCGCAAGGCGAATGCCGGGCGGCACCGCGTCGATCTTCAGGTCTTCGACCTTGCCCGATCGCTCCGCCTGAGCGCCAAGCCAGCGTAGGGCATCCAGCGGCACGCCGAGCCGCAGGCCGAGGGCGTTCCGAAAGGCCCGGCCAATCTCCGAAGGGTTGGACCGAAGGTACCCGCTTGCGGCGCCCAGAGCGCGCTGTGCCAATGACATTCGGAGAGCATACCCAGGCCATCCGCCGCGCAAAGGACAAAACGCATGGCGCGCTGCGTCATAAACGCTTCGAGCGTATGCTTGCTAGCCATGAGGGCGCGCAAAAGCGGACCAATCGGCTGTGGCGCGCTCCTCCTTGCGTACGTCGGCGCATACATCGTGGCACGGATATGCCACTGGCTCGTTTGGAACGGGCACGCCGTCGCGGGTCCGGATGCCGGCTCCCATATGGGCGCTGGCTGGACGAATCAGGAACTCGTCTTCCTTCCGCTCTGCCTGCTCGAGGCGCTGATTCGAGCTCCCTAGGCGACCGTCTATTTGGCCGGCGGGCCGGGAAAACGCTCAAAGATCTCGCGGTACTTGTCCGGAATCGGCTGGGCACGAAAGTCGTTTAGGTCCACACACGCCACCGTCACCCGTGCGGATGCCACGTCCCGTTCCCCTACCCGCCCGCGGTAGGCGAACGCAGCCGAACGCTCACCAAGCGATTCAGCCCAGACATCGATCAAAAAGACGTCGCCAAAGCGCAGCGGCGACTGAAAGTCGACGTCTACGTGCACCGCGGGCCATCCAACCTTGTCTGTCTCTAGGCACTCTCGG
>JBCCRV010000491.1:0-5931 GCA_039201085.1 Myxococcota bacterium
CGAAACGCCGCGCCTTGAAGGCCGGGCCTGGCGCCATCATGAAGACCTCTGTGAACACGGACGTGAACGCGCCCCCAAAGCACCCCGCGCTCTGTCTGGTGGCGGCTGCCGTGACGGGCCTCTCGGCCCTGGCCTTTGGGGCCGCCGCCGTCTCCGTCGCCGTGCGCGGCACCGGGGCGTCGATCCCCCAGGGCGCCACGGTTGTCGAAGGCGAGGTTCTCGCCGGCCGGCTTACACGCTCGCCTGCGGGCGAAGACTTTTTGGTCGGTGAGGTAACGCTCGGCCGGCCGGCCGCATCGACGGCCGTCGACCACCGTTGGCGAGGCCCCGCCGGCGACCGCACGCTCGGCGTGGAGACATCCGCCGGAACGGTGGTCGTGGAAGTCCCGCCGGTCTCCGAATGGCGCGGCCGGCCCGCCACGGACGAACGCGTCGTGCAGCGCCTCGACGGCCTTCCGATCGTGTCCGACGTGGACGGCGTCGAAGCGCAGCTCACGCCGCCTTATGCGATCGCTGTTCGTGCGCTCCGTCCTGGTGACGCCATCGTTGCAGAGCTCGGTGCCGCGCCCCGCGTGGGCGCCGACGAAAACGCTCAGCCAGTGGCGCAGCTCTTTGTGGGTACGCGTGCCCAACTCGAAGGCGACCTTCGGCAGCGCGAAGCCATGCGCTGGCCCATGGTGTTTCTGCTCGGCTTGATGGCCGTCGCCTGCGGCGTGATGGCCGTGCGCGCGCAGCGGCGAGCCGGCGCGGACCGCCCTAACGCCAGCACATGAACCCAAGCGCCCGCTCGGCCGTTGCGCCCACGCCCGCCCGGGCCGCCCTTGCCTACGGGGCGGCGGGGCTCACCGTCGCCGCCGGTATCGCACTCGTCTTCACGGGCGAAGGCGCCGAACACGCCACCATCTTACGGCTGCGGCTGGCGCGCGCCTTCGCCGCCGTACTTGCCGGCGCGTCCCTCGCCGTCGGTGGGGCCCTGGTGCAGGGGCTTTTTCGAAACCCACTCGCGAGCCCATCGATCCTCGGCACGACCGCGGGCGCCAGTCTTGGTGGGCAGGTCGCGCTCCTACTCGCCGAGCTCGTCGGCCTGAGTCTTCGGCCCGAACTCGTCGTTCCGATCGGCTGCCTCGCCGGCGCGCTCGCGTCGCTCCTTGTGCTCTTGCTACTTCTGCGCCGCACCGAGGACCTACTGACGCTGCTGCTCACAGGATTCCTGCTGAACTCGCTCTTCCTTGCCGTGGGAAGCCTGATCATGAGCTTTGCGCAGGAGCAATGGCAGCTGGGGCGCGCCGTCGTGAACTTTGCCCTCGGTACGCTCTCCGGCGTGGGCACGCCGCAGCTTCGCTTTGCGGCGCCGCTCGTGCTCGTGGCCCTGGCCATGGCCGTGTCCTGGTCACGCGTGCTCGATCTCTTGCTCACGGGTGAACGCGAAGCGAAGAGTCTCGGCGCGCCCGTCGAGTCGGCGCGCTTCTGGGTGGTCGTGTGGACCAGCGTGCTCGTGGCCGCGGCCGTAAGCCTTGCGGGGAGCCTCGCCTTCGTCGGCCTGGTTGTTCCGCATGTGCTTCGGCCCTTCGTCGGCGTGCGCCACGGGCGGCTCATTCCCGCGTGCGCGATCGCCGGCGCGGCGTTCGTACTGCTGTGCGACGGCCTCGCCCGTGCCCTTCCATCGCAAGGCGAAGTTCCCCTTGGCGTTGTGAGCGCGATCGTCGGTGCGCCAACGTTCCTGGTGCTCTTGCTTCGCGAAAGGGCGCGGCCGTGAGCCGGCTTCGCATCACGGGACTCTCCGCGAAGCGAGGCGGCACCACCGTCCTTCGCGACGTGAACCTTGCGGCGCACGACGGCGAGGTGCTCGCCATTGCCGGCCCGAACGGCGCCGGCAAGAGCACGCTCTTCGAATGCTTAACGATGAGCGTGCCCTTCACGGGCGAAGCGGAGATCGAAGGGGCTCCGCTCGAAGCTCTCGACGCCGTCAGCCGCGCGCGCGCCCTCGCCTACGTGCCCCAGCGCTCCGAACTGCGCGCGGCTCTGCCCGTCGAAGACGTGGTGACGATGGGACGCTTCGCCCACGGAAACGGCCTCTTTGGAGCAAGCAGCGAAGACGCCGCCGTCGTTGAAGGTGTGCTTCAAAGGCTCGATCTCATCCCGCTGCGGCGCCGCGCCTTTCCCTCACTTTCACTTGGCCAGCAGCAGCGCGTGCTGATCGGCCGAGCCCTAGCGACCGGTGCACCGCTCCTTCTGCTCGACGAGCCCACCGCCGCACTCGACCTTCGGCAGCGTTTGCTCGCCATGCAGCGACTCCGAGTTCTAGCCACAAGCGGTCGCGCCGTTGTCGTGGTGCTGCACGACTTGAACGATGTGCATCGCTACGCCGACCGCGTCGTGGTGCTCGATGAAGGGCGTGTGGTCGCTACCGGCGCGCCTGCAGACGCGCTTAGCGACGACGTGATGGCGCGCGTCTACGGCGTTCGCCGCGCAGGAGATCGCTTCGAGCTCGCGAACGACTCCTCCGGAGTCAAGGAGTCGTCGTGAGGGCCACCCTCAACGGACTCGCGCTCATCGGGGCGCTCGTCGCGTCGGCGCTGCTCAGCGAGGTTGCGCCGCGGGACACTGAACGCGAAGCAGACCAGGCAGACGCCGAAGTCGCCGCGCCATCGCGCACCGACTCAAGCGACGCGCGCTCGAACAGCCGCACAGCTCCGTCCGTCGATGTCGAACGCCAGAACAGTGCTGACGCACAAGGCAGTGGTAACCCCAGTCACAGCGCCAACCCCCGTCACGGCGCCAACCTGGAGCACGGTACCGATCCACAACGCGGTGCCGACGGACCACGCAGTGCCCGACCCGAGCGCATCGTCAGCGCGTCGACCATCTCGGACCACGTGCTCGCCGAAATTGCGGAGCCGCAGCGGGTCGTCGCGATCAGCGCCGCGGCCACCGGCCCGGCGACGTGGCGCTTTGCCCATGCGGCCACGATTCGCCGGCTGACCAATCTCGAAGCCATCCTCGAGCTGGAGCCGGACCTCGTGCTCGCGTCGGCCCTGCAAACCGATCGCTCCGTCGCACGGCTTCGCGAAGCGGGCCTACGGGTGCTCGACCTTGGCGAAGTGCGCGCCTTCGATTCCCTTCCGGACCTGGTCCGCGCCATCGGCGAAGCGATTGGGGAAGGGCCGCGCGCCGATGGCTACGCGGCCCAGCTCGAAGAGCGCATGCGCGCCCTCCGCGGGCGGGCGCCGACCCTCGAAGGCCTCTACGTCGGCGTGCACGGCACCCGTCTCTACGGCGGAACGCAAGGCTCAAGCTACGGAGACGTCCTCACGGCCGGCGGCATCATCGACGTCGCCGTGCAGGACTACAGCGGCTGGCCCCAATACTCGATGGAGCAACTCATCCAGCTCAACCCTGAGGCCTTCGTGCTTCCGACCGGCGACGGCGCCGAACTCTGTGCCCTCGAGGGCGCATCCGCCCTTCGCGCGTGCGAAAGCGGCGCCCTTCTCGAAATCGATGGCGACCTGCTCAGCGACCCCGGCCCCCGCATGGTCAACGCTGCCGAAGCGCTGCGCGCCCTTGTCGACGCGCGACGAGCGGAGCGCGGTCCGTAGACGCCTTCGTGTCGCAACCCGAATGCTGGCAACGCCGACGACTACTCGTAGTACTGACCCATTTCCAGGAAGGTGTGAAGGACTCGCCAGTTCATTGGGTGGATTGCCCCAACGGAATCGTCATCGGCCTGCGCGTCCGCGTCGATTAACGAACGGTCCGGTCCCAGCAGCGGTACGCCTCCGGGAAGGGGAATGCGACCTGTGTTGTCGCCCTCCTGCCAGCCTCCGAAGGTACCAGCGACCGCACATTCGAGGAACGTGAGGGGATCGAAGTTGTACCAACTGTAGCCGCTCGGCGAATCCACTCCGAAGTAGCGAAGTTCGTTTTCGAAGGTTCCACACTCGGCCATGTCCCGTAGGTCCTGGATCTGGCGCTGAATGAGCGTTTCCCAGCGTTCGTATCCCGTTGCTTTCTCGCGTGGCTGCTCAGGTGCGCGCTCCGTCGCTTCGAAAGCGCGAACGAGCCAGGTCGCAAACCGTCGCCCCGAAATGGTGGGCCGGTCGCGCATGCCTTCCGCCAGCATGCGCAAGTTCATAAGGTACGTCTCCAGAGAAAGACGGTGCTTCTCGCGAAGCTCGATCAGATCGGCAATAAGGCAATACAAGTCTCGGTTGGTTACAACCGCATTTGCCTTGTTCAGTAGTTCATTCATTTCGTTCTCCGCTTCGAACGATAGGCCGGACAACTATCTCGGAGAACTTGTCCTTTGAAATCCGCTATATCGTCAGGCTATAGCTAGTGCATGAACTACAGCTGGCTCTTTTCCTTTGTGGTCTTCGCCGAACAGCTGAACTTCACACGCGCCGCCGCAACGCTGTACATCACTCAGCCTGCACTCCACGGGCAGATTCGAAAGCTCACGGAACAAGTGGGCACGGCTCTCTATCGCCGGCGGGGCCGGGCACTCGTGCTTACGCCCGAAGGAAAGCGGCTCGCTGCCTTCGGCCGGGAGGTGCGGTTGCGCGGTCAAGATGTGCTTGCGGAAATCCACGGCGGTAACGCTCAGGGACCGACGGTCCTTTCCTCTGGACGCGGCGCCCTACGCTACCTTCTCGGCCCCGCGATCCGCCGCTACCCGAAGCAGCGATGGCCCCTGCGGGTGCTCACCAAGACCGGACCGGAAACGCTCGACGCGGTGCGCGATGCGCGCGTGGACGTAGGCGTCGCGGTGATCCGAACGGACTGCGAAGGTGTGACCCGTACGGAACTGCGGCGCGTGGGCCAACGTGTTGTGATTCATCGAAGCCACCCATTGGCTAAGCGCAGGAAGCTGCGTCCGGAGCATCTGCACGATGAGCCACTCGTGTTGGCGCCCAGGGGCAGTCCTCACCGCACCATGCTGGAGCACGCGTTTGCGAGCGCGGGTGCGCGTCTTTCGGTGGGCGTGGAAGCCGCCGGCTGGGATCTGATGCTGCAGTTCTGTCGCTACGGTCTCGGCATCGCGGTGGTGAATGAATTTTGCGAAGTGCCGCGTGGCTACACCGGGATCCGTCTCGAAGGTGTTCCCGACGTGACCTACTCGGTTCTCACGCGCCCAGGAACGCTCCGTCCGTCCGCCGAAGCTCTGATGAACGTCGTGCTTTCCGCGACGGCTGCGTAGGTCACGCGGGTATTCCACGCCATTCGAACACAAAGCTTCGGACCCTAGAGCTCTAGCGGCGCCGGTAACCTTCGGGCGGATCCACATCCAACGCCGCCAGCCGTTCATCCAGCGTGCCGGCGTGCAGTTCGAGCCGATGGCCGTCTGGATCCATGAAGAAGAGCGAGTCGCCGGGCGTCACGTTTTCGCTCCAGATGCGGCCACCGGCGTTCTCAATGCGCTTCGCCATCGCTGCGTAGTTGGCAGGGTCAACGTTCCAGGCGATGTGCGAGTAGTCGATGGCCTCGCGATCGCTCACCTCGCCTTCAAGGAGCGCCACCCAAACGCCTCCGAGCCGCAAGAAGGCACCGCGGTTCCACTGGGCTTCGACCTTCGCTCCGAGTTGCTCGTAGAAGGCGAGCGATCGCGCAAGGGACTGCACGGCGAACGTGATGTGATTGATACCGGTCAACATCGCACGGTCATGCTCGTCGATGGCGAGGCAAGGCGCCAACGCCTCGGCTGGGTGAAACACGTCCGATGGTACGTGACGTCACGCAGTTACATATCGAACGACCCGAAAAGTACCGGTTGAGATGAATTTCGAGGGTTTTTGCCGTGGCACGTGGGTTGCTGACATGAGGTGCCAAAACAACGGAGCCCGTCAATGCGCGCGAAAACCTCGACTTTCTACTGCCTTCTCCTCCTCCTCCTCCTCCTCGCCTCGTGCGGCGACGATCCCCCGATCGGCGAAC
>JBCCRV010000492.1:0-5929 GCA_039201085.1 Myxococcota bacterium
CGAGGCCGTGCTGGCGGGCGCCGAACGCACGCTCGAGTCGATGGTGCGTTTTGTGCTCATTGAAGGCGACGTCAGTCGCGCCGAAGCGCTGCTCGCCGAGCACTCTTCGCCTCCCGCGTCCCTGCGGGAGGAAGTGGAGTCGGCGAAGTCCGACCAAACGCGGCGCGCCCGACGCGTCGCCCGACTCGAGGCGGACGTGGACGTTCGTATCGGTGCGCGCGTACGCGCGATCCGTGTCTTCGTGGCCGCCTCCGTGTGGGCAGCGGCATGCTTTGGCGCCGGGGCGTGGGTTCGAGCCGGACATGCGCTCGACTATATGGACGTGGCCTACGCGGGCGTCGTGCTACTTGGCGGAAACCTGGTTGGCATCGCCCGGGCGCGTAAGGTCCTGCTCCGAACGGCCGCCAATCGCCGACTCATCTTTGCCGGTCTGCTCGTCTTCGTGAACGCCATCGTTCTCTGGCCGCTCCTCGGCGCGATGGGGCTCTCGCTGGCGCAGACCACGGTGGTCGGCGCGGCCTTCGGCGGCATCGTTTGGTCCCTACCCATCATCGATCACGGGATGCGATGGTCGCCCGTACCGCTCAGCCACTTCGCCGTCGCAGCCCTCGCCTTTCGCTGGCCCGCGTACCACTTCGAGTGGTTTGGCAGTCTTTCGCTCGCACTCCTCGTGGTGGCGTACTGGACGCACCGGCTCAGCCAAGAGGCTTAGAGACCCTCGCCTGCCCAGAGGCTTTCGAGCGGCGCACGGCGGCGGATTTCGCGAAGTTCACCGCCTTCGCAGAGGACCTCGGCGGCGGCGGGGCGGCCGTTGTAGGTCATGGCCATGTCCCGGCCGTAGGCGCCGGCGCCGAGCAGCGCGACGAGGTCGCCGCGCTTCACGTCGCCCATCGGGCGCTCAAGGGCGAAGAAGTCGCCCGACTCGCAGACCGGTCCAACGACGTCGGCCCGGCCGGAGGGCGTCATCGCGCGCACGGGGCGAACGGCGTGGTAGGCCTCGTAAAGCGCCGGACGAATCAGCTCGGTCATGGCTCCGTCGACGATGACGAAGCGTCGACCGCCCTGGTGCTTCACGAAGACCACGCGCGTGAGCAGCACGCCGGCGGCGCCGACCAGGGCGCGACCCGGTTCGGTGATGAGATCGTAATCGGCGGGCGCGGCGCCGGCATCGGAAAAACCGGCGCGGATGGCTTCGCAGAACGCTTCCGGGGATGGAAACGCACCGGCTTCGCACCCGTAGGACATCGGCCAGCCGCCGCCCACGTCGACGCTGCGCAGCGGCGCGCCTGCATCGCGGCACTTCTGGGCAAAGCGCACCAGAATCGCAACCGCTTCCTGAAGGGGCGCGGCCGTTTCAAGCTGTGAACCGATGTGGCAGGCGACGCCTTCCAAGCGAAGGTGTGGGCTTTGGCGAATCGCCGGCAGGAGACGCTCGGCTACGTCCAGCTCGAGTCCAAACTTCGTATCGTGCAGACCCGTGGCGATGTACGGGTGGGTCACGGCGTTGACGTTCGGGTTCACGCGCAGCGCAATTGTGGCGACCTCATCGCGCTGCGAAGCGAGCTGCGCGATGGCGTCGATTTCCGGTTCGCTTTCGACGTGCACGGCGCGAATGCCGGCATCGAGCGCCGCCACGATTTCCTCGTCCCGTTTGCCCACGCCGCTGAAAACGATGCGCTCCGCCGGAATGCCCGCGCGGAGCGCGCGCGCCAGCTCACCGCCGGATACGATGTCGGCGCCGCAGCCGCGTTCCGCAAGGCGCTTGAGAATCGCCAGGTTTCCGTTGGCCTTGATCGCGTAGGCGATCAGCACCTCGCGTGCACCGACGGCCGCGATCGAACGGTCGACGGCGTCGTAGGCTTCGTCGATCGCGCGTCCCGCGTACACGTAGGTCGGCGTACCGAAGCGCTCGGCGATCCGGGGAAGGGGAACGCCGTCGCAGTGCAGGACGCCGTCCACGTCCGCGAAATGGGCGGCGAGGGGCACGTCCTCGCGTTCGAAATGAATCGTCTTGCGCTCAGCCACGCCGAGTTCTTTTCAGGTTCGAACGGCGCCGTCGAGTGCTTTTCGCCGAATCGCTGACCACAGGAGTTTTGAGGTGAAGTACTAGCAGGGCGCGCCCCTACTGAGGCTTGCCATCGCCGCGGCCAGGCTCCTCCAAAGCTTCGAGCTCTTCGAACGTTGGATCGATGAGGCCATTGCGGCGCACGCAGTCGCTGCACTCGCTGAAGAAACAGCAAGGGTCCTCCGCTGCGCGTGCGCAGTAGCCGTCTACGGTCTCACCCACGGCGCGCGACGCGTTGCCGTCGCAGCCTTCGCCGTAGGCGTCGCCGGGCTCGTCCCCCGTGCATGCGCACGTCGCTGTGCCAGCGAACGTCTGGCCTTGTGAGCTACGGGACCCGTCGTAGCTCTCCGCGCCGTGCGCCCGTGGCGGGTCGTCGGGCCGAGCTTGTGACGCACCTCCTCCGCATGCGAGGAGGCACCAGCACCCGAGAAGCCCGCTCGCGATTGGGCCGAGCGTATGTGGTCGTCGCATGCGCGGCGCGAGACACGCGGACGTTTCAGATGTCCACGGTCTCGGCTTCATTTTGCTGCTCGATTTCCTCCATCTCTTCGAGCGTCGGGTCGAGGTTGCCCTCGTACAGCATGCACTCGTTGTACCCGTTTCCTTGCCCACATGGATCGCTCAAGGCTCGCGAGCAGTAGTGCTCCAGCGATTCGCCCTCTACCCGCGGCGTCTCTGAATCACAGTCCTGACCGTACGCGTCGCCCGACTCGTCGGGGTTGCAAGCGCACCCGCCGGGAATGGACGCTTCGCTCGCCCCGGCCGTGGGTGCTTCCACGTCTTCCGAACCCGAAGTGGCCGACGATTCGCTGGGTGGGGTTTCCGGTGTGCTCCCGCAAGCGGATAGGATGCACAGGAGGAGAAAGGCGCGTCGCATGAGACGGATCGCTACCATACCCATCGGTGCGGATCGAGCGTGCCCCCCGGGATTGTTGCGCTCTCAGCGCAGGGGCGGCGCGGGTGCATACCCATCACCGTCAGCGCGTCCGCGCCGAAGGACGGCGAAGGTGCGCCCGTGTCTTACAAGAGATCGAACTTCGCTTTCCGCCAACGCCCACTATGCGGGCACGTCGACCGTTAGCTGGCGAATGTCGACGCCTCGCCCGCCGAGCCGCTCTCGCAGGTTGCGAGCGGCGCCTTCGACCCGCGCCCGCGCCGGGCCGCCGGGCAGGTCCCGTCGCTCCACGGCCGTTTCCATCTTCAGCGCGTCGTAGATCGTTTCGTCAAAGGCCCCGTGGGCCAATCGAAACTCCTCGAGGCTGAGGTCCGCAAGCACGCGGCCAGCCTTGGCGGCTTCGCCGACGAGCCGTCCAGCGACGTGATGGGCGTCCCTAAAGGGAACGCCGCGGGCGGCCAGAAAGTCCGCCACTTCCGTCGCGTCCAAAAAGCCCTCGGCGAGGGCCGCGGCCATCGCATCGGCGTGAAAGGTGGTGCCCGCAATGGCGCCGGCGAGCACTTCGAGCGTATCGTCCACCGTGTCGAAGGCGTCGAAGACGGGCTCCTTATCTTCCTGCAGGTCGCGGTTGTAGGCGAGGGGCAGGCCCTTAAGCGTGACCAGCAGGTTGACGAGGCTTCCCACGACGCGCCCAGTCTTGCCGCGGGCGAGTTCGGCCATGTCCGGGTTCTTCTTCTGCGGCATGATCGAGCTTCCCGTCGTGAAGGCGTCGCTCATCGTGATGAACCCGAACTCCTGACTGGACCAAAGGACGAGCTCCTCCGCGATGCGGCTCAGATGCACGGCGCAGCACGCAAGGGCCGAGAGCGCTTCGACCAGGAAGTCGCGCGATGCGCTCGCGTCCAGGCTGTTGCGCATCGGGCGGGCAAAGCCCAGGGCCTTCGCCACCGCTGGGCGGTCGAGGGGAAAGGTCGTTCCCGCAAGGGCCGCCGCGCCGAGGGGGCATTCATTCAAGCGACGGGACGCATCCTGCAAGCGGCCGTGGTCGCGCTCGAGCATTTCCGCCCATGCCAGCAGGTGGTGCGCCAGACGCACGGGCTGGGCGCGCTGAAGATGGGTGTAGCCGGGCATGAGCACGTCGACGCTTTGCTCGGCGCGGCGCAGCAGTACGGCCAGCACGCGGTCGATGCGCGCCTGCGTGGCGGCGAGCGCGCGGCGGGTCCAGAGGCGCATGTCCGTCGCCACTTGATCGTTTCGGCTTCGCCCCGTGTGAAGCTTACCGCCGGCCTCGCCGATGCGTTCGCTCAGCGCCGCTTCGATGTTCATGTGCACGTCTTCGCGCTCGTCGCTCCACGCAAACGTGCCCGCTTCGATCTCCGCTCCGATGGCGCGCAGCCCGTCCTCGATGGCCGTTCGCTCCTCGTCCGTGAGCACGCCGATCGACGCGAGCATGGTCGCGTGCGCGATGCTGCCCTCGATGTCGACTTGGGCCAGTCGCTGGTCGACGGCCACGCTTGCGCTGTAGCGAAGCGCCAGATCGTTCAGGCCCTCTTCAAATCGACCACCCCACGTTGCGCTCGACGCGCGCTCGCCCTGTTGACCCATGGACGGTGCCTTAGCAGCTATTGACCGGGCTTCACGCCGCGCGCGAAGGTTCAGTTGGGCGGGAGACGCCGCTCAATGCGACGTAGCAGGCGCGCCCCGGCGGGAAGCACGAAGGCATCGATCGCCGCCGCTAGGGTGGCCGCAAAGCCGGGAATCACCCAGCCCATCGCCGCCGCGGCCATGAGCACGCCGCCGCCGCCCACGGAAAGCACCACGCCGCGTGTCGCTTCGGCCCTGGCGGCCTTCGCGATCCAGAGAGCCGCCGCCGCATCGCGCACGTCACGGGTGGCGATGGCCACCCCGCGTCCGTCTTCGGGCAGACCGGCGTGCCCCATGTAGAGCGGCACGTCCGAAGACTCGAGCGGTTCCTTGTCAAAGGGAAGCCGGCCCAACGCGGCGGAGAGACCACCGGCATCGCGAAGCAACTTGACGGCTTCGCCCTGTTCTTCAGGCAAGAGCTCAGCCTTGACGTTGGTGACGTCGAGCGGTCCGGCGAGCGCTTCGACCGTTGCCCGATGATCGGCGCTCAGCAGCACCACGTCGATGCCCAGGTCGAAGAGGCGCTGTACCGCCGCGCGTGCGCCGGGGCGAACGGCGTCTTGAATGGCGACGACGGCCCGCACCTTTCCGCCGACGCCCACAAAGAGCGCCGTTTGGCCGCGCGCCTCAAAGCTGTCGGCGATCGCGTCGAGGGCGGCTACGCTCACGCCCTCGTCCAGAAGCAGCTGGCGTGTTCCGATCACAAAGGGCTCGCCCCGTGTGTTGAGGGCCGTCACGCCGCGACCGCGTCGCCGTTGGGGCCGGCGCATCGCCGCGGGCGACACGCCCTCGGCGCGTCCGTAGCGCATAAGCGCCGAGGCGATGGGATGGTCGACGGTGGCTTCGGCGCCCATGATCATCGCGAGAACCTCGGTGCGCGATCCGTCCGTGTGCAGCTCGACCACCTCCGGGCGCCCTTCGGTGATCACGCCCTCTGCGCACACCGCGGCCGTCGCTACGCGACCGGCGGCTTCCATAGCGGCGGCATCTTGGTAGATGACGCCGCGGTGACCGGCGCTCGCTGCTGCGGCGATCAGCGGCGACTCGGCCCCCCGTCGGGCCGCTAGGAGCGGTGCGGCGAGAAGCACGGCGGCCGCCGCCGAAATCTGCCCTGCAAGGCCTGGGTCTCCGGTGAGTGCGAGGCCGAGCGGCGCCGTGACCAGCGCGACGAGTCCGCCGATGCGGGTCACCTGATCGGCGCGTCGGGCGATGCGTGCGGCCGACGGACCCGCCACGCTTCCGTAGCGCGTGGGCAAGAGAAAGGCGCGCTCTTCACCGGTCCGACTCGCGAGCACCCGAAGGGCGCCTTCCTTGATGCGCGCGCC
>JBCCRV010000493.1:0-5925 GCA_039201085.1 Myxococcota bacterium
CGTGGTGTGGTGGCTTACTCGATGGGCGCGCGGCTCGGCCTTCGCTTGGCGCAGCGTTTTCCAACGCGCGTTCGCTACCTAGTGCTCATCGGCGTCAACCCCGGACTCGAGTCCGAGCAGGCCCGAGCCGAGCGCCGAGCGGATGATGAAGCGCGCGCGAGGCACCTTGAAGCGCACGGTGTAGAAGCCTTTGTCGCCGCCTGGGAAGCGATGCCGCTCTTCGGCGAAGCAAGTCTCCCGGCGTCCGTTCGCCAGGAGCGACGACGCGTCCGCCGCGCACACACTGCAAGGGGCCTCGCCGCGAGTCTGCGATGCGTCGGCCTAGGAGCCATGTCGCCGATGTGGCCCTATCTATCGGACATGAAACTGCCGATTCGGCTGCTCTACGGGGAACGCGACACAAAGTTCGCGGCCCTTGCGGCGCGCGCCGCTCAGCTCGCACCGAGCGCCGAAGCCGTGGCCATCGCAAACGCCGACCACGACGCGCTCCTCGCTGCACCAAGGTCCGTCGCCGCCGTCATCGAAGGTCTGGAGGGGCTGCGATGACCCGGCCCGGTTCGCTCGGCGCATGGTGGCTTGCGGTGCGCCCCGCCACCCTCGCGGCGGCCTTCGTTCCCGTGGCCGTAGGCACCGGGCTCGTCGCCGCCACGGCGAACGTACGCTGGGGCGCCGCCCTTGCCGCCCTGGGGGGCGCGTTCGCTCTGCAGATTGGAACGAACTTCGCCAACGACGTGTTCGACTACGAAAAGGGTGCAGACACGGAAGAGCGCGTGGGCCCCGTACGCACGGCGCAGGCGGGTTTGCTTTCCACCCGTGCGCTCTACATCGGCATGGTGGTCGCCTTTGCGATCGCAACGCTCTTTGGCCTGTACCTCACCTACGTCTCCGGACCGATCATCATCGCCATTGGCGTCGCGTCGATCTTGTCGGGCATAGCCTACACCGGCGGCCCCTTTCCCCTCGCCTACAACGGGCTGGGCGACGTCTTTGTGATGGTCTTTTTCGGCTTCGTGGCGGTGTGCGGCACAGCCTTTGTACAGGTGGGTCACGTGCCGACGCTCGCCTGGATCGCGTCCGTGCCGGTTGGCGCGATGGCCACGAACATTCTCGTGGTGAACAACGTACGCGACCGATTCACCGATCCAAAGGTGGGCAAGCGTACGCTTGCGGTTCGCTTCGGAAAGACCGGCGGACTGATCGAATACGCCCTTCTGCTCGCACTTGCGTACGCCGCTCCGCTCGCCCTGGGAGTGTTGCTGCGATCGCCCCTTCTGCTCTTGCCCCTCGTCACGCTCCCCCTGGGCATTCGGCTCTTTCGCGAACTTCGACACGGGGAGGGAAGCACGTTGAATGCAACGCTAGCCGGAACGGCGAAGCTGATGACGCTCCACGGCATCGTTTTCGCGGCATCCCTCGCCCTGGCACCGGCGCTGGTGATAAACTGAGTCCCGCTTTGCGCGCGCACCGAATCAGCGGCCCGTTTCGGGCGGCCAATGCGAACGCGACGTGGACCACGCGGGAAGCGCTGATCGTGGAGTTTGAACGGGACGGGCAAATCGGCCGCGGCGAATGCGCGCCGCTTCCGGGCTACTCGTCGGAAACGTTGGACGAATGTGAGACGGCGTTTCACGCCCTCGCGCGCGGTGACGCGCCGTCCACCCTTCCGCCGGCCCTTGCCTTCGCTCTGCACGCGGCCGAACTTGAAGCGGCGGCAAACGCATGCGCGACCGGTCCGGAGCTGCACCTCGCGCAGCTCGTCATGAACGCCGAGCAGCTCGCTCCGAACGCTGAACCCTGTGGGGCCACCCGCAAGATCAAGGTTGGCCGCGATCTCGAGACCGAACTGGCGCTCATCGATGCGGCCCCGGGCCTGGTGCGAGTCGACGCCAACGGTAGCCTCGGCGACCGCGCCGCCGAAGTGATGCCGCGCCTAGCAGAACGTGGCGTGCAGTTCATCGAGGAACCCGTACCCTTTGGCGCACTCGCCGCCATCGCCCCCTCACCCCTGCCCATTGCCCTCGACGAGTCGCTTCAGCACCCCGACGGTGAAGAGCGTCTCGAGCGTGCGCTCAACGAAGGCTGGGCCCATCTTGCGGTGCTCAAACCCGCGGCACTGGGACCCCGTCGCACGATCCGCCTCGCGGAGATCGCCATCGCGCACGGAGTTCCGATTGTCGTGAGCCACCTTTTCAACGGTCCACTCGGCTACGCCGCCGAAGCACACTGGGCCCTTCGTTTTGGTTCGCCTCAACTCGCCCAAGGACTGGGCCGTCACGGGGCGCTCGACGCCTATGCCGGGTGGTCGACGGACCTGGGTTCGGACGGCATGCTTCGGCCATGGAAGGGGAACCGATGGCCCGTTCAGACGGGGGCGCGGCCTTGACGGCCAGCACCATCGACTTCTCCACCCACTCGCCGGGATGCCCCCTCGACTTCCGTAGCGTAGCGGAGGCCCGACCGGACGTGCCGGCCCTCATCGATCGCGGCTTTGTAACCAGCTATCGGGCCCTAGCCGATCGCGTGAAGGCCGTCGTTTCGCAACTGAAGCGCGCGGGATTTCACGCCCGTACACCGCTCGCATGGAACGCCGCGCTGGACGTCGAGGCATTGGTTGAGGCGCTTGCAGCGCTGCAGTGCGGCGTGCCGCTCGTTCCGCTCGACCCGCGCCATCCTCCGGCAGAGCAACACCGGCGCAAAGCGCTCGCGGGCGCGGCCAAGCTCGACGAAACGCCGAAGGAGAGCCTGCGGGAAGACGACGTCCTCGCCGTCCTCTTTACGAGCGGCTCCACGGGAACGCCGAAGGGCGTGGTGCTCACCCGAGGCGGTGCCCACGCGGCGCTGAGCGCGAGCGCCCGGCGCATCGGCTGGGAGGCCCACGAGCGCTGGGCCCTCACGCTTCCGCCCAGCCATATCGGCGGGCTTTCGGTCGTGCTACGCACCCTTTCGGCGGGCCGCACGCTTGTGCTTGGTGAAGGCTCCGCGTCCCTTCCAACGCTCCTCGAAATGCATCGCGTGAGCATCGTTTCGCTTGTGCCGACGCAGCTTCGCTGGCTGGTGAACACCGGCCGGCGCGCCCCAACAAGCCTTCGCGTCGTGCTCGTCGGCGGCGCCGCCCTGGCGCCCAGCCTCCGGGCCGAAGCGTCGGCCCTTGGCTATCCGATTTGGACGACCTACGGCATGACCGAAACGTGCGCCCAAGCCGCCACCGCACGGCCGGGCGATGGGGCGTGCGGTCAACTCCTGCACGGCTTCGAGGGACGCATTGTCGATGGCGTTCTCGAACTCAAAGGCCCCGCGATGTTTCGGCGCTACCTTGATGAAGCACCGATCGAAGGGTTCTTTCGTACCGGCGACCTTGCGCGCTTCGACGACGACGGTTCGCTTCACATCCTAGGACGCGCGGACGAACGCATCATCAGCGGCGGCGAAAACGTCGATCCACTCGCCGTCGAAGCGGCGCTCGCCAAAGCGGGCTTTACCCAGTGCATCGCCTTCGGCATTCCCGACGCGACTTGGGGCCAGCGCGTGGCGATCGCCTTCGAGGGCGAGCTTCCAGACCTTAACGCCCTTCGAAGCGCCTCGGAGATCCTGCCGACATATGCGCGTCCCCGCGTTGCCGTCCGAGTCCCGTCCTTTCCGCGCACGGCGTCCGGCAAGGTGCAGCGGCGTGCCCTAGCCGCTGGCGAAGGCAAACCCGTCGAACTCTTTGGCGGGTCTGCGTGACGCGCTACGCGAAGGAGTTTCGGCGCATCGCGCGTAAGCTGAGTCGCTTCGAACTGATGGAAGCGAGCGATTTCGGAACGCGTGATGCTCAAGGCGACCTCAACGACCTGCTCTCGTCCATCGAAGGCCGGCGCGGCCCGTCGCGCTTCCTGGACTTCTACGGCGACGAGGGCATTCGCACGGCTTTCGAACGGTATGCTCTCCTTGAGCCGCTTCAGGCACGCGGTTACGAGGACTTTCGCTTCGAGCTCGAGGTCCGCGACGAACGGCACACGCTCTTTGTATACGCGGGCCACGCAAGCCTCGACGAACCGGTCCGGTTGATCGAGCTTGTCGTTCGGCGGGATCGTCTCGTGCCAGGCGCCCTCGCAAGCCTCGACGAGAGCTTCACCGTACTCACGGTGGACTGGCTGATGATGGCCGACCCGCTTCGGCCCTTCACCGCCGAACGTCCGCGGCTGCCAGGCCAAACGGCGCCCGGTCTGGGCATGGCCGAAGCCGTGCTTGAACTCCTCTACCGGGTGGTGGAACGGCTCGACCTCGACGGACTCGTGACGACGGGCGAGCATTTCCACAACGCCGTCATGTACCGCAGCGAGCTCAAGTACTTGGATCCGGCGAGCGAAGGGGTCTGCATCGCCCTGGAAGATGCGCTGCTAGCCCGCGAGGGCTTGAGCCTCGCGGCCGCGAGCTGGGCCATCGAGTGGGGACTCGTATACGAGGAAGGCACGAGCGAACCGTTCCAATGGCGCGGCGAAGCCCAGGCGCGCGGCCAGCACGCGGCGCTCGCGGATTTCCTCAAGCAAAGCAAACGACGGCGGGAGGCCGCCGAGGCCGCCGCGCTGCTGAGCTTCGAGGTAGACGTGCCCGCACTCGAGCTGCGCCTAGCGGACGAAGGCATCGCACCGCCGAAGGGCGAGCCCCCACACCTGCCTTGACGGCGTGCATGACCATCGCGGGCGCGCAAAACAAGAGTGCGGACGAACGCGGACATACCGTCGATCGGGGTGCGTCTAGACCGGTTCGGTCGAACCGGTCTAGAGCGGCGTGCAGTGTAGCTGACCTTGCACGGGTACGGGCACTGCTCGACCGAGAACCCCTATGCGCGCTTACGCCGTGCGCCGGATAATATGGTAGCCAAAGTCCGTTTCAACGACGCCACTCGTCGCGCCGACTTCAAGACCGAAGGCCGTGTCCTCAAAGGCCTTGACCATCTGGCCACGACCAAAGGCGCCGAGGTCTCCGCCGCTCGCACCGGATGGGCAATCGCTCTGGCTCTTGGCGAGCTCCGCGAAGTCCGCGCCGCCTTCGAGCTTCTTGGCAATCTGACCGATCAGCTGCTCGGCTTCGTCCTTCGAGCGGGTCGCGGTCGAACGCGAGCTACCGGCGTACATGAGAAGAATGTGGGAGGCTTGTACCTTGTCACTCATGGCGCGGACGCTAGCACGCCCGCGTTGCGACGGCGCGTCAATCCGCCGCGACCTCGTTTTCGGATACGCCGCCGCCCGCCGAGCCTGGCGCCCCCATCAGCTACAGCGTTCTTCGACCGTCCAGCGCACGACCGAGCGTGACTTGGTCCGTAAACTCCAGTTCGCCGCCGTGCGGCATACCGCTGGCAATGCGCGAAACCGTGACGTCGTCTTCCTTAAAAACCTCCGCCACGTAGAGCGCCGTCGCTTCGCCTTCGACGCTCAGGGGCGTCGCCACGATCAACTCCTTCGTCCCCAAGCGCTTTACGCGTTCGCGGAGCGAGTCCAACGGCAGATCACTCGGCGAAACACCGTCCAGCGGCGCGAGCAGGCCGTGAAGCACGTGATAGCGGCCGCGAAAGGTGCCGCTCTTTTCAAGGGCCGCCAGGTCGGGTACGCGCGCCACGACGCAGATCACCGAATCGTCGCGGCGTGGGTCGGTGCAGATCGTACAAGGGCTGGACGTGTCGATGTTCCCGCAGATGGAGCATTCCATAACGTTATCGCGTGCGACAGCCATCGCCTCTGCAAGCGGTCCGAGAAGCTGATCTTTGCGTTTGACTAGGTGCAGCGCCGCACGACGCGCGGAACGCGGACCAAGCCCCGGCAGTTTGGACAGAAGCTGGATCAGGCGCTCAATTTCCGGCCCAACGGTGTGATCAGTCATGCGTCGCTTAGAGCGATCTTCATGCGAGCGCGCAAGAGCCGATACCGTGTAGGTGCGCGCAAGTAA